>JAJZVZ010000043.1 GCA_021846945.1 Acidobacteriota bacterium
TCTTCGATTTGCCGCATCCCTTCATAATTGAAAAAGACGAAGTCCCTATCTTTACGGATGCGCCCTCCTACGCTCGCTCCAAACTGATTCTGCTTGAATGGAGCAAGAGGTCCCGGATTGAAGAAATCCCGCGCATCCACTATGTTGTTCCGGAGGAATTCATAGGCTTCTCCGTGATAATTGTTGGTTCCAGACCTTGTAATGACACTGACCACTCCCGGTTCAGGCCCTAAATCGGGCATAAAGAAGCCGTAGTGCACCTTAAACTCGTCTACCGCGCTCGGAGAGATATTCAGGCCAACATTTCCCGCCCTGGTTCCTCGAACCTCGACTCCATTAATGAGGTACCCGGTGAAATCGTTATTATTTCCGCCTACGTTGATGGCAACGTCGGGAACACCGACTTGACCGGCAACGGTATCATCTCCTAGCCCGGTGGGTAGAGTTGCCCCTGACAGCAAAGCGAGCTGGAGAAAGTTGCGACCATTCAGCGGGAGTTGCGCCACTGCTTGTGTTGCAATTACATTTCCGAGATCATTCGAACCCGATTCCAGGAGTTGGGCCAGTCCACCGGCGGTAACAGTTACCTTCTCTGTCGCAGACCCGAGCTTTAAAACGACGTTCTGCGAGAGCGCCTGGCCGGCGATCACTTGAAACTGGGTAAGGTCATACTCCTGAAAACCCGCCTTCATCACCCTCAATGAATACGTTGCCCCTGGCGGAACCGCAGGGAAGGCGTAGCGCCCCTCCGAATTTGTCTGGGTTGTTAATCTTACCCCTGTCCCTAGATTGGTCAGCTTAACACTGGCTTCGGGAACCAGCGCGCCGGAAGGATCCGTAATCGTTCCAGCTATCGAAGCGCTCACACTCTGGGCTAGAGTTATCCTTCCATTGAGAAGCGTCAGCAGCCCACAAGCGCCCAGCAACAATATACCCAGGACACTCGTGAGCTTCTGCAGGACTTTCCTATATTGCGTCATCGTCAAACCTCATATTTTGAATTGAGCCGTTCCTTGATTTAGCCCGTTTGGTGTCTTAGCCTCTTGAATAGTGTGAGGCAATAGGTGAGTAAAGGTTTTCGTTCAAAGGCACATGGGCAGCAGCAATATACTCTGCACAAATCTGCTGTAGGGGCACACTTAGTAGCGATCGCGAAGCCGCAGGGAAAACGCTTACTTTAGACTCGAAAGGACAGTATCATCGCGTCAACACGCTTGTCAAGAATTTTTCAGCGGGTCTTTTCCCTGAATTTGTCAGACTAGCCAGATGAGGGGAGTTCAATCTGCGTCCGCGGGCGACTCATGCGGCGGCTGGAAGGTGCTGCCGGAGAGAACACGGCGCAGGCCATCGGCCAATGCATAGAAGCGGGGGAAATGCCAAGAAAGCGCTGCGAAATGACGAGCAGCTTTCCGGTCAAGATGCTCCGCTTCATCTGTAGTCTGAGGAAGGTGGCAGCGAAGTAAGCCACCGCCCTCACCAACACAACCAACCCCGCCGATACTCGTGGGAAGTTCGATGTCGACGAGGGGCGCGAGCGATTAGCCTCATTGGTCCTGCCGGGGTATTGGCGATGGCATGTATGCAACGGGGCCCAGGCGCAATACGGGAAACCCCTGCGGTTATCGCAGTCGGGATCAACTGGAATCTCACTTGGGACAGTCCGGGCCGTTCGCAATGTCGGCGAGGCTCATAGTACCGAAGAAGTCGGGTAACGGCGGGGGGAAGGAACCCGCATCCAGTAACGCCAACGCACGCCTGCTCCGGTCTTGCAGCGGGTCAGCGCTCCTCCGCACTCCTTGGGGTCGCGTCCATTTGAAGGCTACGGCTTCGGGATACAGCATCTCTGGTTTTGCTATATTCATGCAGAGATCAACAGGTCTGCGATTCACAACCAACTGGCTTGCAACGTTCCCACGGTGTATCCTCATCTCGCCTATGAATATCCGTTTCTCGAAGCTTCTTGCACTTACCTCTTTGATCGTGGCAATCGCCCTGGTTGCCGGCCAGGAATCGCCAAAGCCGAATCCGAAAGACACCGACGTCTGGGAACCTGCGCCTCCGGTCGTCACCCCGGGCGCCACAGATGATGACCCGCCCTCGGACGCAATTGTCCTTTTCGACGGCAAGAATCTGGATGAATGGATCTCCGCCCAGGACCACACGCCTGCGCGGTGGTTCGTGCACGATGGCGTTATGACCGTCAACAAGGCACACGGCGTGGGCAACCTCGAAACGAGGCGAAAATTCAAAGACTACCAGCTTCACATCGAGTGGCGGATCCCGCCAGACATTACCGGCAGTGGCCAGGCCCGCGGTAACAGCGGCGTGTTTCTTGCCTCCACTGGTCCCGGCAATGACGGCTACGAGCTCCAGGTTCTCGACTCTTACGGGAACAAAACCTACGTCAACGGTATGGCCGGTAGCCTCTATAAACAAAGCATTCCTCTGGCCAACGCCGCGCGCAAACCGGGCCAGTGGCAGTCCTACAACGTCATCTGGACCGCTCCGACTTTTAATAGAGACGGCTCGCTCAAAACGCCCGCTTACGCAACCGTCTTTTGGAACGGCGTGCTGGTCGACAACCATTTCGAGCTGAAGGGACAAACACTCAACATCGGCAAGCCCTTCTACAGGGCTTACGACCGCGCGCCCATCAAACTTCAGGCTCATGGGGACAAGAGCGAACCCATCAGTTATCGCAATATCTGGGTGCGCGAACTGCCGTAATCCGCGGAACCCAAGTCAGCAGAGCGGGATCATATGTCGTCGCGCCGGTATGGCCGTCAATTCACGATTGATTCAATGCCCACGAGAGAAACACGGAACGACCGATTTTGGGGAATGCATCGATGCGGCTCAAAGACAAGGTAGCGGTGATAACAGGCGCGGCAAACGGAATTGGCCGCGCCATTGCGATTCGGTTCGCGCGAGAGGGCGCCAGGGTGGCCATCAACGATATTGACAGGGCTGCGGGGCAGGCGCTCGAATCTCAAATCGAACTTGACGGTGGCACATCGTTCTATCTCTATGGAGACGCTTCTTCCGAGCGCGATGTGTCGACTCTCATGACTGCAGCGAAGGATAGATTCGGTGGGCTGGACATACTCGTAAACAACGTGGTGGCGGTGGAGGCTCTTCTGGCCGCGAACCAATGGGACACTTTAACCGAGATTTGCCTGAAGAGTTACTGGATTTCGATGAACGCCGCATTTCCCTTCATGCAGCATTCGGGTTCGAGCATCGTAAATATATCGTCAGTCAATGCGCTGATGGGGTTCGGAAAGGATCATCTGTACAGTAGCATGAAAGCTGCAATCTTGGGTCTGTCCCGTTCAATGGCTGGCGAGTTCTCTCCGCGTGGCATCCGAATCAATTGCATTTGCCCTGGGACAATCGTCACCGAGAGATGGAAAGCGCGTTTTGCGCGAGATCCGGAAATGGAAGAAAGGCTGAAGAATCTCTATGCAATCGGGAGGCTGGGAACTCCCGAGGATGTTGCCAATGCCGCTCTCTTTCTTGCCTCCGACGAAGCTTCGTTTATCACTGGCGCAGTGCTGACCGTAGACGGAGGGCTGACCGCAGTCAATACGGCATTCGTTAAGTAACCCGGAAGATCGCCGAGCGGCCTGAGTGATCGTCGAAGGTCACTTGCGCTGGATCCACTCCAGTTCCAGCAGGGTGCGCAACGACAACGAAAGTGCGCCAGGCGCCACGAGGAGCGAGACGCTTGCGGGGACGCTCTTACCCCCGCTGCAGCGTTTTCGATTCTGCTGTTTACAGAATGCAGGATGCCAAGTGGCTTTTTCCTTAGGCAAGGTCACAACTTCAACATTTAAATGATTTTGGCAGATATAGAACGGCCTATAGAGGCTAAAACTGAGTGTCTCTTGGTCCCGAAGTGGTCCCGGGAATCCTTCTGACCCTGTCTCGAAAAACTAGTTCGTGACCGCTGGCGCCCGCCGGCATCTCCTGCCCGGTGAAACCCTACGTTACACCCATTTGGTCGAGTGCTTTTCCAGAGAATGCAAATGCGGCGGACTGGCTTTCCGCTCAACTGCGCGGGAAAACAGGCCTGGAAGTTTTTCGGTCAGCAAAACTCAACTCAAGTGTCCGGCGTCAATGATTCTTTCCCGCCGGAACAGATTGCGGATGGTGTCGTCGGTGGGAAAGCGCTGGATGCCGGGCAGGGCGTGCAAGGCGCGATCACCGCGTACCAGACCGGCGTGAGCAAATCGTTTGGCCCCGGCCAGCACCGCGATCAAAAACGCCGTCAGGGTTATGGTGGGCTCGATCTGGTTAGGCGAAGTGAATCGGAAGGGTATATGCTCGCGCACCTTGCCGGCGAAGCTCAGCTTTTCAAGAAAAGCCACAAACACAGCCACGCCGCCTAACGGCGTTCCCGCGCGAGAACTCTCGCGCAAGACCATGCGCCGATGGGAGAACAGCGACCTGATCTCACGCGGCACTGAATTATCCGCGGTCTCTGGTTTCTTCCTCTTGTTTTCTCCGGTCTTGCTTGAAACAGAAAGCGGAACTTCGGGATTCAGGTTAGATTGAGATGGATCTAAGCCCCCGCGCCTTGGTCCCAAGAGCTTCGCGACCTCCGGCTCGCTCGCCCTGCACAGCAGTTCATCCTAACCGGTTCCTGTCCATCGGCCCGCAGCTTCGCTCCACGCTTCCTCCCCACAGTCGGTCGCCCTCGTACTGTTGCGCTTCGCTTCGTTCGCTGTGACCTGCTTACGGCGGGACTTGCACCCGCAAGAACGCGCCTATGCTGGGCGCATCACGAAAGAGCCCGCCTCCTGGAGGCGGGCTCTTTACTTCGCAGCTTAATCGATCGGGGAGGCGGCTCTTAAACACCCACGCCGAACTCGCTGGCGGCTTTTTCGCCGGCGTTTGAATAGAAGTCGTAAGGGGTGCGCCGCTTGAACCTGTACCGGCTGGTCAACTCGTATCCGACATAGATACCGAGCGCGGCCACCGCCATTCCCGCAGAGAACCAGCCAATCACTCGCAAGGCGGTTGTCGAGCTTTCTTTTTCGCCGACGGAGGGATCTTCCCCGGGCAGAAGGGGTTCGGGTTCAGCAGACATCACGCAGGCACTCTCCTGTTTCCCCATGATACCGCAGTTTTGATTGAGCTGGCAGGCGGCTGGCGGCGTGTTTTACAAGATCTTGATTACTCAGTAGATTCAATTCGGGAAAGCCAGATCGCCTGTTCCGAAGCGGGCAGGAAGCTGGCGAGGATGGAGTTGGCGGCGAGCCGGCGGAGTTCTGCGCGCGTAAAGCCCTGTTCAGTATGAGCCAGCAGGTACTCGCCCGCGAGATCGGAGCCGAAGAAGGCCGGATCGTCCGAGTTGACGGTGACGAGCAGGCCACGATCGAAGGCGCGGCGCAGCGGGTGCTCCGTAAAGCTGGGGCAGAGGCCGGTGCGGATGTTGGAGGTCGGGTTCATCTCCAATGGAATACTCCGCAGCTTCAGCTCTTCGATGAGCGCATCGTTCTGCAAGGCCGACAGGGCATGACCGATACGCTCGGAGCCGATGGAGAGCGCTTCCCAGATGGCCTCGGGGCCGGTGGTTTCACCGGCATGGTTGGTGAGGCGAAGACCGGCGTCGCGTGCCTCGGCGTAAAGCTCGCGATAGGGCGCGGAGCCGGTGCGGCGTTCATCGCCGCCGAGACCGATACCGATGATGGAGGGGTGCGCGGGGCGCAGCTCGGCGGCCTTGCGGAAGACGCGTCCGGCTTCTTCGACGCTGAAGTGGCGGACGGCGTCGAAGATCCAGTAGAGCGAGAGACCGAGTTCGCGCTCGGCGCGCCGGCGAGCACGCTCCAATGCTTCAAAGATAGGCTCGAAGGCGGCGGCTTCCTGTTTGCGCCAGTGGTAAATGACGCCGACGGAGACGTAAACCTCCGCGTGGACGACGCCCTGCGCGGCGAGCTGCTGCATCATGCGCCAGGCGGCGAGTTCATAGTCCGCGGGCGCCGCAAGCTGCTGGGTGACGGCCTTGAAGGCGAGCATGAAGCCGGTGAAGTCAGTGAAGTGGTAGAGGGCTTCCGCTTCGGCGAGCGTGATGGGCCGGGCATCGTGGCGCGTGCTCAGCTCGACGAGCGTGGCGGGAAGGATCGTGCCTTCAAGGTGAAGGTGCAGCTCGGCCTTGGGAAGGCGGCGAATGAAGGACTGGATCTCGGTCACTCTTTGAGTGTAGCGGGAGCCGGGTTGGCAGAAGAGCTCCGAGGTGCGCAGTTACCGCATCCGGCTCCCGGCTTGCTGTTTTTTAGATGCGACAAAGCTTCAGGTATGCCGGCATGCCCTGCGATCGAGTAGTTCTCAAGTTCAACCGACGATCACCGATAAGCATTGTGGAGAAGTGCGTGGCCACGCAAGTCAAGCCAGTGAGATCTTCTGATTGCCCTTCGGATGAGCCGCCTGCTGAGCGGCGATATTTTGCGCGGCAACCGATCCTCGATGCGCGCCGCAGAGTCTATGCCTACGAACTCCTGTTTCGCAGCGGGCCTGAGGTGGTCTTTCGCGGCGATGGCGACCACGCGACACGCACCATGCTGGACACGACCGTTCTGTATGGCGTGGAGGAATTGACAGGCGGCCCGCCGGCTTTCGTGAATTGCACCATGGACGCGCTGACAGGGCGCCTGGTGGATGTGCTGCTGCCCGGTTCAACGGTGCTGGAGATTCTGGAGACACTGGAGCCGACGCCGGGATTGATTGCCACCTGCCGCAACCTGAAGACCCTTGGCTTCAGAATCGCGCTCGACGATTTTGATTGGAAGCAGGGGATTGAGCCGCTGGTCGAAATTGCCGATTACATCAAGTTTGACTTTCTGCAACACGACCGCACCGCGCGCCAGGCATTGCTGGATCGGCTAAGCCGCTATTCGCACACGCTTCTTGCGGAGAAGATCGAGACTCAGGGGGAATACGAAGCGGCATCGGCCGAGGGTTTCACGTTGTTCCAAGGGTACTATTTCTGCCGTCCGGCGCTGCTGGAAGCGCGCCAGATTCCGGGCAACAAAATCATGCAGCTTGAGATTCTGCGGGAAGTGCACAAGGACCCGATGGATCTGCACAAGGTCAGCCAGTTGGTCAGGCGCGACGCCGCCATTACCTATCGGCTGCTGCGGCTGGTGAATTCGCCGGCCTGCGCCATACGCCAGGAGGTGCGCTCGGTTGAGCTGGCGATGATTGCGATCGGAGAGCAGGCATTCCGGCGCATTGCCACGCTGTCGATTGCCAGCGCGCTCAACTCCGATCAGCCTGCAGAGATTCTGCTCATGGCGTTGGCGCGGGCGCGCTTCTGCGAGCTTGCCGCCGGGCGCTGCCGGCTTGATCCGACAGAGCAATACCTGCTCGGGCTGCTCAGCCTGCTCCCGGCAATGCTTCGCGTTCCCATGCAGGACGCGTTATCGGCCCTGCCGCTGCGCCGGGAGATTCGCGAGGCCCTGACCGGGGTGCATAACAAAGAGCGCAGCCTGCTTGACTGGATCGAGGCGGCGGAATGCGGAGACTGGCCGCGATGCGATGCCGTTGCGCAATCGAAAACGCTGCACGAGAAGGAATTACAGCATTGCGCCGCGGAGGCAAGGATCTGGGCCGACCGCACGCTTCGCTCAGCGCAATGAGTTGATCTTGACGGCCATCGAGCGTATTCGTCGAGCGTCGTTCAGCACTTTTTGCGCTGGCGGCCAGAGCGTCGGTCAACGTCCGGCGGGGCTCAGCGGCGCCAGGTGCTTGGTGTTCTGGTAGGTGTAGGTAATGCGATGGATGACGGTGATCGTGGAGAGCACGGCCAGCACCCACAGTACCGGCGCCATCACTCCCCAGCGGTTGAAGAGCGCGCCCAGAATGATGAGCACGATGCGCTCCGGCCGCTCCATGAAGCCCACTTTGCATTGCCCGATCAGCGCCTCGGCGCGAGCGCGCGTATAGCTGACCATGAGCGATGTGACCATGACGAAGGCGACCAGCACCACGTATCTGAACCGGTTGATGCGCCCGTAGTAGACCAGCAGGCCGAAGAACAGCACCACGTCGGAGTAGCGGTCGATCACCGAATCGAAGAAGGCCCCGAAGACCGTCACCTGGTTGTTGCGCCGCGCCACGCGCCCGTCGACCATGTCAAAAATGCCGGCGCCGATGATCACCAGACCGGCGTAAAGAAACATCCGGACGCCGTTATAGGCGTTGGCGTGGCCGAAGAGAAAGGCCGCGGCAATGTTGATGATCAACCCAATGAACGTAAGGACATTGGGGGAGATGCGAGTAAGGGCTAATCCGTATACGATGCGGTCGAGAAGCCAGCCGCATGCGCGGCCAAAAGCACTGGTCCAGGTGGTCATGCCGATCTTCCTTGCTACTGCTCCGCGCCGCCAGCTCCGTTTTGGGGAACCTCTTCGCCGGCTTCGTCGTGAATCGTAGTGAGTTTCAGGACCTCCAGTTCGCGTTTGCCATTGGGAGTGACAACGACGGCCACGTCGCCTACCCGCTTGCCCACCAACCCCCGGCCGATCGGCGAGGTGGTGGAGATCTGGCCGTTGGCCACGTCGGATTCTTCGCTGGTCACCAGGCGGTAGATGATCTCTTCATCCTTGGTCGAGTCGTAGACCACCACGGTGGAACCAAAAGCGACCCGATCTTTGGGAATATTGGCCAGGTTGACCAGGGAGAGCTCAGCCATGCGCTTCTTCAGCTGCCCAAGCCGGGCGTTCACGAAGTCCTGGCGCTGTTTCGCCATGTGGTATTCAGCGTTCTCTGAAAGGTCACCCAGGGCCACCGCCTTCTTGATCTCGGCGGGAAGCTCATGGGCAAGCTCATGCTCCAGAAGCTTGATCTCTTCGAGAAGCTTTCTCTTGATGTGTTCGGGCATCTATGGTCCGTAGCGGGGAGCGAGGACGGCTCCGGCCGCGAGAGATGAACGATCTAGAGACTCCATTATACGCGGAGAGCCCCCGGACCGTTGACAGGCGGTTCCGGTCTTGTGCCCTTGCTTCCAATCCGGTCCGTCAGAAACCCGTCTGGGAGAACCGAATGATCCAAATAAAACCGTGGCAAATGAATGGCGGTCATCGTCGCTCATCGAGGAATGATTGCAGGATCAGGGTGGCCGCTACCTGATCGACCATCCGCCGGTGCTGCTGGCGCTGGTGTCCTGCTTCGTAGAGGATCCGGTGAGCCTCGTGCGAGGTAAGCCGCTCGTCCCACATATGGATGGGGAGCCCGGTCAGCTCCCCTAACGCGGCGGCATAAGCCTGTGTTTTAGCGGCTTGCGCGCCTGGTTCTCCGGAAAGATGCAGCGGCATTCCTACCACAATCCCCGCCACGCCGAACCGCCGGGCCAGGCGGGCCAGGGAGCGCAGGTCTTCGCGGGGGTTGCGCCGGCGTTCCAGCGTGAGCACAGGCTGCGCCGTCAGCCCCAGCTCGTCCGAGACAGCCACCCCGATGCGGCGATTGCCGACATCCAGCCCGAGGTAGCGAGGATGAAGTACGTCTGCCAGCTTGCGGCTCCAGGATTCCAGCTTAATGCCTCCGGCTCCCGCAAGGAGTCCCGTATGTCTTTCCTGCCATGCCCGATACAATCAAAAGATAAAGAGTCCCGCGGGGCTTTTTTTGCGTCTTTAATGAGTGATTCAAGAATCAGCAGAAACGGGATGGCGAACCGCAAGCGCAGGAGCAGAAAAAAGAGGGGGAGCTCCGGAGTTGCGGGCGCTTTGCTGGGGTTGCTTCTGGCCGCGCTGGCCGCGTCCGGAGCCGCGGCATGGCTGATTCTGTCGCCGTACGGGCCACATGCTGAGACGTTTGTCGAATTGGCGCCGGGATCGTCTTCAGTGCACATCGCCCGGCAATTGGAAGAAGCCGGGGTCATTCGGAGCCGGTTTGCCTTCGATGTGCTGCGTGTGTGGAAGCGGGGAAGACTTGAGGCTGGTGAGTACCGGTTTGACCATCCCGCCCCGGCGATCGAGGTTTATGAACGGATAGCTCGCGGCGACGTGGTCACGCAAACTTTGACCGTCCCCGAGGGCGAGAACATGTTTGAGATCGCCGCGCGAGTCCAGGAAGCGGGGTTTGGCACTCGCCAGCAGTTCCTGGATGCGGCGAAGAACGAAGCCGGCCTGGTGTCTGATCTTGACCCCGGCGCAAAAAGTCTGGAGGGTTACCTGTTTCCGGATACGTACAAGTTTTCGCACGATACGAGCCCAGCCCAGATTGCCGCCGCCATGGTTCACAACTTCCATGTAGTCGCCGCTGAATTGGGGCTGCGGACGAATGTGCACGAGGTGGTCACGATTGCTTCGCTCGTAGAGCGCGAAACGGCGGTCGGCGTCGAGCGTCCCCTTGTGGCAAGCGTCTTTGAGAACCGGCTGGCCAAGCACATGCCGCTGATGAGCGATCCCTCGGTGATCTATGGGCTGGAACTTCAGGACCGCTGGCGGGGCGAGATCCACGAGAGCGACCTGACTTACAACACCCCGTACAACACTTACCTGCATGCGGGCCTGCCGCCGGGACCGGTGGCAAATCCCGGCATCAAGTCGCTGCGTGCCGCCATGCACCCGGCCAAAACGGATTATCTCTATTTTGTCGCCGCCGGCGCCGATGCTCAGGGACACTCGCTGTTTGCGCGCACGCTGGATGAGCACAAGCGAAACGTGGACGAGTACCGGCAGGCCCTGCGGAAGGCAGGTGAGCGATGAAGTCGGTCCGCGGTCTGGCGCTCGTCTCGGCCCTCCTCCTCCCCTTCTTTCTTTCGGGGTGCTTTCTGGTATTTACCCGGCGCAAGCTGCCTGTGCCGAAGACTCCCACGGTGGTGCAGACCGTCACTCCGGATGAGCTGGTCGAACGCCTCAATCAGCGCTGGGACGGGCTGCAAACGCTGAGTGCGAAAGTCCAAATCGCGGCCACCGTGCTCAAAAGCAGCGAAGGTCTGGCCAAGGACTACACGACCTTTCGCGCCATGATCCTGATTCGCAAGCCAGAGGACCTGGGCGTCTTCGGGCAAATGCCGGTCGTGCATACATGGATGTTCTACCTGGTAAGCAACGGGCAGGACTTTACGGCTTATATCCCCTCAAAGAGCAAGGCCTATCGAGGTTCGGACTCCTCGACAAAGAACATTCCGCCGGAAGAGGGCCCTGTCTCTTCGGCAAAGTCCGTGGTTGACCAACTGCTGAGCTTGCGGCCGGGAATGTTCTTTAACGCGATGGTAGTGCGAGGCCTGTCGCCGGAAGATTACTACTCGGTAACTGCGGATACGGAAACGATGGAGGATCCGTCGAAAAAGCACCTCTATTCCATGCCCGAGTACATCCTGAGCATTACGCATCATGTTCCGGGCAGCCGGCGTGATATTCCGGTGCGCGTTATCACCTTCAACCGCGATGACCTCCTTCCGCATCAACAGGACATCTACGACGAAAATGGCAACGTGCAGACACAGGTAACCTACACAGACTACCAGGACTTCGGTTCAGTCAAGTTTCCTGCCATCATCACGATGAAACGCCCGATGGAGGGCCTGCAACTTGTTCTGTCAGTCGAGAGTGTGAAGGAAAACATAAAGCTCTCAGACGATCAATTCGAGGTGAAGCTCCCCCCAGACACCAGAATTCAGAATCTGGAATAGCTCAGACTGCGGGCCGGATCTCGTACTCCAGCTTTCCAGCGGATTCCAATTTCACCACCGAAAAGGTCTTGCCGGGAACCGGGGAGTTGGCCCGCGTTTGCACGGCGGTTTGCGCGGCGGATGACACGCAGGCGGGATCAAATACCGGAATGTGTTCGACGATCTCGCCGGGCCGTTCGACACTGACACGAATGCGATCCTCAGCGAAGACGACCTTTTTCTGCCCGCCGCCTGGCAGTGGATACCGAACCGCCGCGCCGTCATCGAGGTATTCCGCCTCGAAGGGTGAGGCTTCCGCAGGCAGCGCTCCACCGGTCGATGTTCCCCATGCCGTCTCTCTGCCCTGCGTCTGCGACTGCAGCAGCACGCCTTTTGCCGGGGTCCACACAAATGTAAGGCCAAAGCGCTCCTGTTCCGAGGCGGCCTTTGCCGTGGAAGCAAAGGCGGCATAGTAGCCGGGGCGGCGCACATAGGTGAAGACAAATGGCAGGCGCGTGTCCTTGCGCTGCTCCACAAAGGACTGCTCGGCCAGCGGCCGCACCAGCTTGCGCGCCTCCACGATCTGCTCCTCGGTCGGATGCCAGTCATAGTGCGCCCGCTGCAGGAAGAGATACGGCGTGAAGGCATTGAAGTCGCCCACCGGCAAGGGATCGACTTTGGGCCATTCCTTATCGAGCTTTTCGCGAGCCGCGCGAATCTGCTCGGCGCGCAGTTCCGGCGGTGTGGCAAAGGCCCGCATGATCGTGCACCGCTCTGCCAGCGGAGTGTCCACGTAGGTGTAGACCGCGTGTTTCTGGCGCGATTCGATGCTGCGGTTGAGAACGAGGAAATGCTGGCCCGGCTCGGGCAGCGCATTGAGCGCCAGCCAGCTACCGAAACGGTTCTCCTCATCCACAAGGATGTCTGCCAGCGGAGTGTTGCGCCAATAGTGATACGCCATCTGCAGGTTCTCGTGGTGAGTATTCAGTGTGTAGCCGAGGTCCGGGCCATCCTTCTCGTACATGTAGCCGCATGGGCTCTGCAATACTTTGGGGCTGGCCTCAAGGCGCTCGCGCAGCTGCGCAAACAGCGTGGCGTCAGGGTATGCATTCAGAAATGCCGCCCCACCCGCGAAGATGTTGGTGTACTGATTGGTGTAGGTACGGCCGTGACGGTAGAGGTCGGGATCGTACAGAACCGCATGCAGCGCCTTGCGGCAGGCATCGACGGAGCGCTGATGAATCGCGGGCGAAATCGGCGGCCCGCTTTTGAGCAGACGCAGAGCCTCCGACATGAATTTGACCGCGAACGACGTGGCGGCCAGATTCCACTGCTGCGGCCCGTACTCACTGAACTTGCCATCGGGGCTTTGCAGATTGCACCAGTAATCGAGCGCCAGTTCCAGCCGGTAGCGCAGGGCCGCATTGCCCCGGTATTGATTCCACTTCTGCGGTGCGGTGTAGAACCATGCCAGCGTCAGGATGCTCTCCATGATGCGCGCGTTATACGGGTGAAGATTGTTGGTTCCGCGCCACACTGAGATGTCGATGAATCCGCGGTCGGGCCCATCCAGCATGACACTGTTGGCCACGCGCGCCAGATAGCTGAGAGCAAAGGGCATTTCCAGATCGGCATCGGCAAAATCGGACGGGCGAATCTTTGCGGTATCGAGCGGCGGTACGGTGACGTCGGAAGGTGCCACCGGTCCATCGGCGGCCATCAGTCGAGGAATGCGCAGGAACGGCGCGGCGGCCGCGCTCCATAGAAATTCTCTCCGATTCATTCTTTGAATCCCTTCGCTCTTCGTTGTTTGGATTTCCTCTGTACCCTACACCCCCTCCTATGGAAATTGTCAAGACGGCGCGCTGGGATGCGGACGAAGAAACGCTCGCAGAGCAGGAGAATCGCCGCGGCATTATCAGAGCTACTGCGGCATTTTCGGCATTGTGTGTGATCTTTGCAGGGGTCTTTCTCTGTTACCAGGTATCGACAGCCAGAATCGAAGGCGCGCCTGTTCTTCCATCGATGACCTTGAGTTTCAGGACCACCTCAATATTCCGGTTGGAAAAGTTCTTTCCCATCTGGCGGCGCAGCAGTTGCAGATAGTGGGCGCTGGTTGCGAAGTGAGCCGCGGCTTCCGTTCCATTCCGTCCCAATCCCGCGACCGCTACCACCCAGCCATCAAGGGTCGGGTCGTAGTACCTCGCCACCACGGCATAATCATCCGCGCTGGAGTAAGGGAGAGACTGGTCGCGCCGCCAACGATTCTGCGAATCCTTTCGGTCCAGAATGATTTCATCCGGCGCAGCCGAGAAGTGAAAGCGCAGCGGATCAAGCAATCGAAGGGTCCAGATGTTGTTGTAAGCGCCAACCAGAACGACGGAATGCTCGCGAAGTGTGGTTAATGGCGTGGCGGGAGAAAACACCAGCCGAATTGCTGCCCCCGAGTGTTCCACAGCGTCGCTGACCTGCGAGATGGCCGAAGCAATCTGCATGGAAAGGAACGGATAGTCAGCGTCTTTGTCGGCCGTGATCACGCCCGAATAGTTGTTCTTCGCAAAAACTACGCTTCCTGTGCAGACGAGGACAGACTGCTGAGCGCGCAGGACCGGAGCCCAGAAATCGTTGACGACAGCTTGCGGCTGGACGGCGCGCGATCGCCACCACCATCCCGCGGCGATCCCCGCCAGCACGAGCAAAGCAGCCAACAAGAGCAAGAAGACGCGCCAGCGATTGGCCCACCATCCTGCCAGCGGCGCACCCCGCTCCTGAACGGTCGCTCCATTTGCCGGATCCAGGGGCGCAGTATGGCCCCATTCCTGCGCTTCGTGCTCTCCGCGAACATTTGCCCCCGCATCGCGCCTGACGCGCATCGCCTCGCCGCTCTCCATCGCATTCTGTGCGCTGTGCGGGTGGGTGAATTCCGGAACATAGGAGCCGGGCGGCAGAGAGATTTGAATTCTGGAACTCCGGCCATGTCCGGAGTAGTAAAGCAGGAGCCGTTTGCGCACTTCGCCCGCGGTGTAACGCACCACTGTGTCCGAATTGGTGTCATAGGTCGGAGAACGGCCGAAAACTTCAATGCCTAGCGTGCGCTCTTTCAGCAACTCCGCTCGGCCCGCCAGCGTGTTCTCAACGATGTATTCGAGCAGCGCCGGGTAACGCTTACTGTTACAGAAGTGCGAGCTGGCAAGAATCGCGCGCAGTTCGCACAGGATCTCCTCCCGGTCCTCGCGAGACGCCAAGTGCCATGTTTCGGAGCGCTCATGGTCAATTTTCATGGCAGATGGTCATGATACTCGCATTTCACGGTGAAGGCAAAGAACGTTTAACACCGGCCAGACCGAATTTACAACTTGATAATTATGAATAATATACACTACCCACCACGTTTCAAACGGTGAGACACTTGCCAGCCGCGTGTTCGCCATTGATAAAGATACGCAGCATTCAATGAGAACTCTGCCTGTTGCGCTGGCTCATGCAGCGCTGTGGTGCCACTACAGCGCCTTCAGCGAACATCTGCCCATTGCCGGCAGGGAGATTCCTGACACATCGATCACCTTTTTCCTTTACCGAAGGGTTTCAGGCTCTCTTCGCGAGCCGATCCCACATTCGAACGACCAACCGGCAGTCCAAAAAAATCATTTGGAGGAAGCTTTTAGATGAACAACTTAGCCAGATGTCTGACGCGCATCTTCCTCAGGGGAAATGTGGCCATTCTTGCCCTGGCCACGGCAGTGGGCATGGCGATGTACTGCTCCAGCGCATGGGCGCAGAGCGGCGCGGGCTCGATACAGGGCACAGTGACGGATGCCACCGGAGCCGTTATTCCAGAGGCCAGGATTCACGTGGTCAATCAGGCCACTTCAGTAACCACAGACACCACGTCCAACGGCGTGGGCTTCTACCAGGTGCCGGGATTGTTCACAGGCAACTACACCGTGACATATTCGGCGCCCAATATGAAGACCTATGTAAGGAATATCCAGCTCCTGGTGGCCCAGAACGCGGTCATCAACCCGGTAATGACCGCCGGACAAATCACGCAGCAGATCGAAGTGACAGCGGACGTGGTGCAGCTGACCACCAGCGACAACGGAACGATCTCTTCCACTCTCGAGAATAGCCGGATCAACCAACTCCCCATGAACGGGCGCAATATTCTGCAGTTGGTCGGCGAAACCACGCCGGGACTCGAGAGCTGTAACCAGGACAGCTTCGGCGCCTGCGCTAACGGATTGATGGGCTCGGCGACGGAGTATGTGGCCGATGGCGTGACCCTGACCAACCGCGAATTTGGAGGCTCGCACTCGGGGCAGATTCAATTTCCCGATCCGGATTCGATTCAGGAAGTCCGCGTGGAAACGACCGGCTTGAGCGCGCAATATTCAACACCGGCCGCGGGCGTGATCACCACCAAGTCGGGAACCAACAGCGTGCACGGCACCATGTTTGAGACGGCGCGCAACAGCTACTGGGGCATCGCCAAGACCCGGCAAAATCCCGCCAACTATACCTCGCCGCCCTACATCCGCAACGAATTCGGAGCTTCGGCCGGTGGCCCCATCGTTATTCCTCACCTCTATCATGGGAAGGACAAGAGCTTCTGGTTTGTCGCTTTTGAGCGTTACTCTTTGGCGAGTATCGGCTTTGAGACGGCTCACGTGCCTACAGTAGCCATGCGAACCGGCGACTTCAGCCAGTTGACGAATAGCTCGGGCGTTCTTCAGAAGCTTTACGACCCCGCCACCACGCAGTCGTCGGCGAATAACTGGGCACGCACCGCGTTCAACGGCAATATAATCCCGGCTGGCCGCATCTCGCCGACGTCAAAGATCATCTTCGACATCACGCCCCTGCCGACAACGGACGCCAATCCGATGGTTACGACCAATCTGGACGCGGTTAACCCGAATGAAACGCGCGCTCCGAGCATCACTTTCCGGCTCGACCATGTCTTCAATGAAAACAACCGCGCATATCTGCGCTATACGGGGAGCCCTCAAACGCAGACAGTGCTGCGCAACCAGCCGTCCAATCAACCGGCGTCCATAGCGGCCGACGGATTTCCTTTTGCCGCCAGTGGCGAGACCTATTACCAGTTGGCAATGTTCAACACTTCGCTGGGCTATACGCACGTATTTTCGCCAACCTTCTTTTCAGAGACAGTTGTGAGCCAGCAGTGGTGGGGTGAACAAAACCAGGCAGGCGGCACGCCGCTGGTTAACTTCGAGCAAAAACTGGGATTGCCCAACAACTTCGGGGAGCCCGGCTTTCCCTATTTCCAGAGCATCTTCTGTCCCTTCAACGGCACGCAGTGGATCTACGGTTTGACCCAGATTATCTCGACCATCGATGAAAATTTGACCAAGACCATAGGGAAAAATCAGATGGAGTTCGGCGGGCGCTTCCGGCATGAGCGCATTGGCTCGCGTCCCGACATGAGCACGGACTCGATCGGCTTCGGCTCCTACGCCACCGCTCTCCTTAACCCGTCCACGATTGCCACCAATGCCTATTCCGCCACTGCGAATACAGGCAACGCCAACGCCGATATGTTTCTTGGCGGCGCCTCAAGCTACAGCGTGAACCTGCAGCCGCCCTATCAGCACATGCACGATATGGAGTTTGATCTCTATTTCCAGGACAACTACCATATCACCCGGAACCTGACGTTGAATCTCGGTTTGCGCTATGAGGCGCATCCGGCTCCGTGGATGAAATACGGCATGATGATGAGTTTCGATCTGAAGAACGACGCGATTGTGCTGGCCACGACCCCGCAAAACCTGATTGCTGAAGGGTTCACCACACAAGCGATTATCGACAACCTCAAGAACGACGGAGCAAAGATCGAGACCTCACAGCAGGCAGGGATGCCCGCCGGCGTGCTGGTGAATAATTACGATTTCACCTTCGGCCCCCGCGTGGGAATTGCCTGGCAGCCTTTCGGCGGAAAGTACGGCACGGTCGTGCGCGGCGCATACGGACGGTATATCTATCCGACTCCGATGCGCAGCACCTACGTTGGCATCAACAAGAACGTTCCGTTCAAGGCCGGCTATTCAAGGAGCTACACGTCGGCTTCGCAGTCGCCGGACGGCTTGCCGAACTACCTGATGCGCGCGCCGCAGACGGCGACCGGGCCAGTGACTGAAGGCACGCCGATCATGGGCATTAACTCCGCCAACGTGGTGGATAGCACGACCGTCAACTCCATTCTGCCGGGGATGAGCATCAACAGCCTCAATCCCAAATACCCGCCGAATTACGTAACGCAGACCAACCTCACAGTCGAACAGCCGCTGAAGGGAAATTCAGCGCTGCGGATAAGCTGGCTCTATACGCATGGACAGAACCTGGATCAGGCATTCGAGTACAACTACCATCCGTCAAGTTACGTTTGGGAGATGAAGACCGGCATCACTGCGCCCAATGGCGGAGTCTCGACGATTGGAACCAATCAGTACTCCAGCACTGCGACCGGCCCGTACGACAACGTCACCTGGGGCAGTGGAAGCTACATGGAACAGAAGAGCGGCTGGTCAAACAATAACGCGCTGCAGGTGAATTACCAGCGGCTCTTCCATCATGGAAGTGCCTATCAGATCAGCTACGTGTGGTCCAAGCCCTTCCGTGTGGGTGGAAACTGGAACCGCGACAACCTGATCTATCCCAGCGCGGACTTTGCCAACTCCGGCATTTCCGTGATGACGCCATCTTATGGAACGGTGTATACCCCCGATCTGGGTCCGGCACAGCCCTCGGGAACGGCCCCTTACGCGTATTACCGCGCGATGAACCGCTTCCTGAATTACACCGTGGATACGGCGACCCCCAAGCACCATGTCGAGTTCAATGGCATCATCGATCTGCCGTTCGGCCGCGGCAAGCGGTTCTTTGGCAACGCGAACCGGTTCCTGAACGAACTGTTGGGCGGCTTCCAGATTGCCGGCGATGGGCACGTTGTCTCCGAGGACTTCACCGTCACCAATACGAACTGGGGGCCGACCAACCCGCTCCATGTTTACAAGCACGGAGCCCGTGTCACCGATTGCCGCAGCGGCGTGTGCTACCAGAACTTCGAGTGGTTCAACGGCTACGTTGCACCCACGGCGATCGCCGGCAACGCATGCGCCGGATCTTCAACCAAGGTAGTCACCGGCCTTCCTTCCGGATGGGCCCCCTACCAGAGTCCGATTGACACGACCTGCACTGCGACATCGACCGACAAATATTACGGGCAGAACCCGGTGAATATCACTCTCGCAAACGGGAAGACGGGTGAGATCGGCTTCGATCCCGGTCCGGCAGGCACAAACCCCTACTCGCACACCGTGCTGAACGGGCCGTTCAACTGGACCGCTGACGCCTCTCTCTTCAAGGTCTTTCCGATCAAGGAGACGGTCAACCTGCGATTCAATATGGACGTTTTCAACGCGTTCAATGTGCAGGGCTACAACAATCCGAGCGGCACGGACGGCGTGGAAACCATGCTCTCGTCACACAACACGCCGCGCCAGGTGCAGTTCACGCTGCGCCTCTCGTTCTAACCACAACGCATCCAATCCACGCAGCAAGCCCCGGCCGATGATCTGGCCGGGGCTTGCTGTTTGTGCAGCGATTGCGCATTCCCCTCGCCGCAATCTCAAAAAAACAAGGCAGGCTATTGCGCCGGAGGGTTCCGTGGCATCCGCGGCATTCCTCCAGCGGGCATCACCACCACGGCCACCGAAGCGGCGGTAAAGGCGCCTTCCTTCACTGCGCCATCAACGCGCACCGTGTCGCCCACGTGCACATCGGCCAGGGTGATGGGATTGCGGCGTTCGCGGAAGGTGGTGTTTTCGTCGGCCACAAAGGTGTGCTCGGCCTGATCGACGGCTCCCATCAGGGTCACCTTTGTGCCGTCAATTGCTGTCACCTTGCCCATCAGCCAGGTTTTGCCATAGTTGGCCATCATGGCGCGCATGCGCTGGGCACGCTGGGGATCGAGTTGCATGATCATCATGGCGCCCACGGATTTGGCGCTGGAGTCCAGTTGCCCCATGGCGGCGATGTCGTCGCCCACCTTGATGTCGGCAGCTTTGATCTGTTCCGGCGGATTGCCGCGCATTCCCATGCCGCCCGAGCCGGCCACCTGTTTGAGGATGCGTGTATTGTTGCTGAAGTTTACGGTGTAGGTCTGGCCCTCATAACTCTTGACGGTAAAGTGGTCAGTGGCCACCGCGGTCACCGTGCCGGTGACTCCGCGGCCGGCTCCCATCATGCCCATGCCGCCAAAGCCGCGTCCGCCGCGCTGGCCGTATCCGCCGGGATTCTGGGCGGGGGAAGGAGCGGCATTCGCGGGCAAACCGCAGGCAGCGCTGAGCGCGAGGCCAAGGGCCGTTGCAATCAAAAAACGAATTTTCATGGCATCTCCTGAGGACCGGGGAAGTTGGCCCTATCGGGATAGACGCCAAAATCATCTCGGAAGACGACGGGGCTCGAGTTTTGCACTTTGCTGGCCGTCGTCTACACCGATAAGCTTCTCGAACGCAGGCGTTCCGTGCAAGCTGGCGAATCCGGTGTCCGAGGCAATCTCTCTGCGGTCGGCAAAGCCTTCATTGAGAGCCCTGCGCAAATATCCAATGGCGCAATTGGGATGGCCGGCCTGCACACAGCCCTTTGCCATGAAGTAGTTCAAGGCGCCGCGCTGCTGCACAGAAGATGGGTCGGCTGCTTTGGGATTGGAGGTCTTTTCAAAGATGGCGGGATCGAGGGCGAGCGCCTTTCTGTACATATTCCACCCTTCCTCGAATTTGCGCCGCCTCAGCAGATTGGTGCCAAGGTTCTTGTAGATAAGAGCAGACGCAGGGCCGATTTTGAGCGCCTTGCGGTAGTCGCTCTCGGCAGCCCTGTAGTTCTTGCGCTCATCCTCTATGGTTCCGAGATTGTTGAGCACCTGCGCGTAGCGTGGATTCAATGCCAGGGACCTCTTGTAACAGTCAGAGGCATCCACGAGATCGAACAACATCTGGTAGGCGATCCCCAATTTATTCCAAAGGACCGCAGTCATCACCGGCGATTTTCTGTACGCCGCAATGGCGCTCTGATAACGCTGGTGAAACATCATCGCATCCCCGATCTCTTCGGGGGTGAATTGGGTTGGGGCGCTCGTTCGGATCTGCGGCACAGGTTGAGCCAGTGCCGGCGCAGCCGGGGAAAGATGCGTTAAGGTTTGAGCGGAGATTGCTTGGGGCCCGAAGACAAAAAGAGCCACGAGCAGACCTCCGGTGGGAAGCCAACTGATGCCAAAATGTGTAGACACAGGGACCGACCTCCTTCGAAGGGAATGTCGGGGGAGGATTCATAAAGACGGGGAAGAAACTGTGTCTTCGAGATTATGGGGCCAATGTAGAACGGTTGCAATACATTTTTGCAACTTCACCATCTTTCCCTTTTTGGGAAAATAGAGAATCGGGAATACCGGGAAGCCTCACCGGGCGTGCCTGTGGGTCGGCCTGCGGTGAGGTCGCATCTTGCAATGGTTGCCTGTCTCCTATTGCGCGGCCGTTCAACGACCAGGCAGGAGAGCTTCACTGGCCTTTGTGCGCTTCAATCAGCTCGTCGAACTCAGGATTTCCTCGCAAGGTGGAGAATTCGATGTCGGCAGCAACCTTGCTGGGATTGGTGAAGCCTTCATTGAGAGCCTTGCGCAAGTAATCGACGGCACAATCTGGATGGCCGGCTTGAACACAGCCCTTCGCCATGTAATAGTTCATGGCGCCGCGCTCCTCGAGCGAAGCCGGGTTCAACGCCCTGGGACTGGCGGTGTTTTCAAAGATAGTGGGATCGAGAGCCAGGGCTCGTTTATAGGCGTCCCAACCCTTTTGGAATTTGCGCTGGGTCAGCAGATTGGTGCCAAGGTTTTTGTAAATCAGTGCAGATCTGGGATCGATCTTGAGCGCCTTGCGATAGTAGCGTTCGGCGGATTTGTAGTCTTTGATGGCGTACTCGACGGTGCCGAGATTATTGAGCACCTGCGCCTTGCGGGGATTCAGCTTCAAAGACTTCTTGTAGCAATCGGATGCATCTTCAAGATCAAACATCATCTGGTAAGCTATCCCCATTTTGTTCCAGAGGTCAGCGGTCATCTTCGGGGATTTCTTGTAAGCCTCAATGGCGGCCTGGTAGCGCTTGTGAAGCATGAAGGTATCGCCGAGTTCCTCCGGCGTGGGCTGGGGCTGTGGGGCGGTTTGAACCTGCGGCGCAGATTGCGTGGGATCAGATGCGACGGAAGGAAAGTGAGTGGAGGTTTGAGCGGAGGCAGCCTGCAATTCGATGAGAAGAACCGCCAGCCAGCCTGCGACCAGACGCCAAGTGAATGGATTGCACCTGGACATGCGCGCCTCCTTCTGAGGGAATTCCGGGGCGAGCAACCGGGGAAGAAGTATGTCCGATGAAATTATCGGTCCGGCGCTGCGCCGTTGCAACACCGTTTCCGGTATTTCGTCACCTTTCTTTCCGCCGAAGGTTGACGAATACGGAAGACGAGAAGTCCCAAAATCAGCCGCGAGTTGCGCCGGGAAGCGGCGGAGGCTCTGGCCTGGGGTTACACTCATCGCAGTGCGGGAAGGTGAGTCATGAATGCCAAGATCGAGGATCATCTGCAAACAGAGATCGCTCTGCGATTTCGCGGTGTACGGCGGCGTACGCTGTCTCTCTGCGAGCCACTCTCGGCTGAGGACATGATGGTGCAGTCCTGCCCGGAGGCCTCGCCGGTCAAGTGGCATCTGGCGCACACCACATGGTTCTTCGAGTCCTTTGTGCTCAGGGAGTTCCTGCCCGGCTACCGGCTCTTCCATCCGGATTTTTCCTGGCTTTTTAACAGCTACTACCAGAGCTTTTCTGCTTTTCCTGAAAAACGGCTGCGGTCGTCGTTTTCGCGCCCCGGACTGGATGAGATTTTGCGTTACCGGGAACATGTGGACGAGGCGATCGAAGAGTTGCTGGGTCAAAGCCCTGCGCCGGAGGCACTCCACCGCCTGGAACTGGGCGTAAACCACGAGGAACAGCACCAGGAGTTGCTGCTGACTGATGTTCTGCACGCGTTCTTCACCAATCCACTGCGTCCCGCGTATCAACCGGGAGAGGTGGAAATGGGCGCAGAGAGTGAAGCGCTGAGCTTTCTGGAGTTTGAGGGCGGGTTGCACGAGATCGGGCATGCGGGCAAGGGTTTCTGTTTCGATAATGAGCTGCCCCGGCATCGCGTCTGGCTGGAGCCGTTTGCGTTCGCGGGACGCCTGGTCACATGTGGCGAGTTCGCATCGTTCATGGCCGATGACGGGTATAGCCGTCCGGAGCTTTGGCTTTCGGCAGGGTGGGACGCGGTGAAGAGTAACGGCTGGCAGGCGCCACTCTACTGGACGCGACGAGACGGAAATTGGAACCTGTTTACGCTGCGCGGCGAGCTGTCCCTGGACAAGCTGAAAGCCGCTCCGGTGAGTCATGTCAGCTACTTCGAGGCTGACGCCTATGCGCGTTGGGCGGGGAAGAGGCTGGCCACCGAGTTTGAATGGGAGTTTGCGGCTGAAGACGCGGACGAGATAGAAGCGGCGGACGGGAATTTGCTGGAGACGGGGCGGCTGATGCCCTGGCCCTCCACCGAACTGGCAGAAAATCAGGGCGGAGCGCAGTTTTTTGGCGATTGCTGGGAGTGGACGGCAAGCGCCTACCTGGGCTATCCGGGCTTCAAGCCGCTGGCCGGGTCGCTGGGCGAGTACAACGGCAAGTTCATGAGCGGGCAAATGGTGCTGCGCGGCGGCTCGTGCGTTACGCCAGGCGACCATATTCGCGCCAGCTACCGAAATTTCTTTGCGCCGGAGACACGCTGGCAATTTTCCGGCATAAGGCTTGCATCGTGAGAAAGTGAAGCGCATCGAACGAAGAACATGAGTCCTTATGCTTCCCCGTCTGTCGGCGTACGACTCGATGAAGGTATCGCTTCTGCAGTGCGTATGGGACTTACGTCCGCTCCCAAATGGTTACCCCCGTGGCTGTTTTACGATGCGGCTGGCTCGCGGCTTTTTGAAGCAATCACCGAACTGCCGGAATACTATTTGACGCGCACCGAGCGGAGCATTCTGGCCGCACATGCGCCGGAGATGATTGCGCCGGCTCCGGCCCATACCGCAAACCATTTGAAATTGCGCATCACCGAGTTGGGCGCAGGTTCCGCGGATAAGACGCGGCTTCTGCTGCGGGCCGCGGTGGAGCGGCAGGGCACGGTGCGTTACGAACCGCTCGACGTCTCAGCCAGCGCGCTGCGAGCGGCCCGCGAGCGCATCGAGCGCGAGTTCCCCGCGGTGAGCGTGGCGCCGCAGGTTGTGGATTACACGCGCGGGAACGGAAGCGGACTCGGACTGGAGCCCGTAGAGAGCGGCGAACGGCGGCTGGTGCTTTACATCGGATCGAGCATCGGCAACTTCGAGCATGAGGATGCAATGCGGCTTTTACGCCGGGTGCGGGAGGCACTGCGACCTGGCGACGGTCTGCTGCTGGGCGTGGACCTCGTGAAAGAAGAACACACGCTGCTGGCAGCCTACAACGATGCGGCCGGCGTAACGGCAGCCTTCAACAGGAACATGCTGGAGCGTCTCAACCACGAATTGGGCGCCAACTTTGATGTTGATAACTTCGCGCACCGGGCCGTCTGGAATCGTGGCGCGTCGCGGATTGAGATGCACCTTGAAAGCCGATATGCGCAACGCGTGCGCCTCGCCTCCTTGGATCTTGACGTGAGATTTGCGCAGGGTGAAACCATTCACACCGAAAACAGCTACAAGTACGCGCCCGGCCAGGCAGAGGCCATGCTGGTTCAAGCTGGATTCAAAGCGGAGCAGTGTTGGATGGACGAGCGCGGATGGTTTGCAGTTTGCCTCGGAGAGGTGGCATAGCGATTCGTGTTGCGCCCCATTCTACCGCCCGGATGGGGCTGCAGCCGGGGCGCCTACGGTTGCCCGCTTACTTTGGCTGCGGGAGGCGAACCAGCAGAATATCGTGACTGGCAATCTCGATCGGCATGTTGCTGGTCAGGGTCACTTCCTTACCCGTCCACAGATCTTTGCCTCTCTGCGGCCCATGCAGACCGAGTTTAGCCAGGTTCAGATGGAATGGATGGGACGAGTAGCGATTAGCACCGGCGTTGAGCACGGCCACGGCCAGTGCGCCGCCGACGAGGTGGCGTGTCCAGACATCCACTTCGCCCTCAGTGTAAATGCGGCTTCCCTCGCGGCCTAGCCGGTCCTGGTCGAGTGCGATCACGTCGCGGTTGGTCAGGACGTCTCTGACCTCAGGGGTCATGTGCGGCAGGTCGTTGCCTGCGAGCAGCGGCGCGGCCAGCATGGCCCATATTGAGAAGTGGGAGCGGTCTTCAGCCAGCGTCAGTTTGCCGTTGCCCACCTCCAGCATGTCGGGATCGTTCCAGTGCCCGGGCCCCGCGTACCTTGCCAGTCCGTCCTGCTGGCTGAGGATCGCGTAAATGCGGTCCCAGTTGGGCTGAATGTCCCGCGTGGTGCGCCACAGGTTGGCGCCGGTTGAGGGTGCCCACTCCCACGCGGCATCCCGCCCGCCCATGCTGAGGGAGTAGACCATGGGACGGCCCGTAGCCCTGAGCGCGTTGCCCATCTTGGTGAAAGCTGCTTCCATCAGGCGCATCTGCTCAGCCGGGTCGTTCGGCGCCTGTGTGCGCATCACTCCGCGAAAGCTGCACAGGTCGTACTTCAGGTAGTCGATGCCCCAGGAGGCAAAGAGCCGGACATCCTGAGCTTCGTGGCCCAGCGACCCCTCAAAGCCGGCGCATGTCTTCGGTCCGGGCGAGGAGTAGATGCCAAGTTTCAGGCCTTTGGAGTGGACGTAATCGGCCAGTGCCTTCATGTCGGGAAACTTCGAGTTGCTCTGCAATTCGCCGTTCGCGTCCCGCTCGCCCTCCCATGTGTCGTCGATATTCACGTAGACATAGCCGGCGTCTCTCATCCCGGAGGCCACCATCGCATCGGCCGCGGCGCGGATGTCCTTATCGGTGACATTGCGGCGAAAGTAGTTCCAGCTATTCCAGCCCATGGGTGGCGTTTGCGCCACCATCTGCGACCGTGGAGGTTGGGTAGCCTTGTGCGTCCGCGGAGTTTGAGATGCCGCAGTAAGAGTGGCCAGGGCAAGTACGGCGATAGCGGATGAAGCAACGAGACGCATGAGTGAAACCCTCGCTGGAGAGCTATAGGGGAAATAGTATGCCGCAGAAGAAGAATCGGTCGAGGTCCGTGATCCCCCATCCCGGCCGCACAAGCAAAGGCGCGGCAAGGATGGAGCATCCGGAGAAATGAGGGTTGAAGATTACTTCGGCTGCGGGATGCGGACCAGCAGAATATCGTGGCTGGCAATCTCGATGGGCATATGGTCACTCAGCGTAACCTCTTTGCCCGTCCACAGGTCCTTGCCATTCTGCGGACCATGCAGGCCGAGCCTGGCCAGGTCCAGATGGAAGGGGTGTGTCGAGTAGCGGTCGGAGCCGGCATTGACGATGGCTACCGCCATAGCACCGCCGGAGAGATGGCGGGTCCAGATATCCACTTCACCCTCCGAGTAGATTCGCGTGCCCTCACGGCCCAGCCGGTCCTGGTCAATAGCAATCACGTCGCGGTTGGTCAGGATGTCGCGGACCTCGGGGGTCATGTGCGGCAGGTCGTTGCCTGCGAGCAGCGGCGCGGCCAGCATGGCCCACATGGAAAAGTGCGTGCGGTTCTCCGCCAGCGTGAGCTTGCCGTTGCCGACTTCGAGCATATCCGGATCATTCCAGTGGCCGGGACCTGCATATTTGGCCAGGCCGGCCTGCTCATTCATGAGCGAGTAGATACTTTGCCACTCGGGCCGGATGTCGCCTGTCGTCCGCCACAGGTTGCCGCCCACTGAGGGCGCCCACTCCCATACCGCGTCCCATCCGTACTGGCAGAGCGAATACACGATGGGGCGTCCGGTTGCCCTCAGCGCCTTGCCCATTTTGTCGTAGGCGGCCACCATCAGGCGCATCTGCTCGGCCTTGTCATTCGGCGCCTGCGCCGCCATCACGTCCTTGCGGAAGCTGCAGAGGTCGTACTTCAGGTAGTCGATGCCCCAGGAAGCATAGAGCTGCGCATCCTGAGATTCGTGGTCGAGTGAAGCCGGAAAGCCGGCACAGGTCCTCGATCCCGGCCCCGAATAGATGCCGAGCTTCAGGCCCTTGGAGTGAACGTAGTCTGCCAGCGCCTTCATGTCGGGAAACTTCGAGTTGGTGTGCAGCACGCCATTGGCATCGCGCTCGCCTTCCCATGTGTCGTCGATGTTGACGTAGATGTAGCCGGCATCTCGCATGCCCGAAGACACCAGAGCATCGGCGGCGTTGCGCACATCCTGGTCGGTCACGTTCCGGTGGAAATAGTTCCAGCTATTCCAGCCCATCGGCGGCGTCTGGGCCACTTTCGTCGAGGATGCGCTGGAGGATGACTGGGCTGCGGTAGCCATCGAGGCCAGGGCAAGTGCGGCAAGGCAGAGCGAAGCGGAAATGCGCATACGTAAAAATTCTCCTGAAAACTTTTTCAGAGGAATACTATGCTGCCTGCCCCCGGTTGGGCAATCAAAGAGTGTATATGTTGTGAAGACGCCGGGAAATGCTCACCGTCTTCAGCCTGCTGAGGAGTCTGCGCAGGTGAGCGCGCGAAAATGGAAACACTGATACATCTGAAGGGGATTCGATGAAGAAACTTGCTTTTTGGGTGGCAGGACTTCTTGTGCTGCCGATGACGGCGGCGACCTTGCATGCGGCAACGGGAACCATCAAGCCCGGAGCGCCGTGGTTCGATACCAGCGGCCGGCGCATCCAGGCGCACGGCGGCGGCATGACGGTGTGGAAGCATACCTACTACTGGTTTGGCGAAGACCGCTCGCAGACCAACGATCCCGCCAAACGCTACGTTGCCTGCTACTCATCGAAGGATCTGGTGCACTGGAAGTTCCGCGGCCAGGCGCTGGCGCTCGCCGATCCTGAAAACCTGGGGCCGCACTGGGTACTGGAGCGGCCGAAGGTGTATGTAAACCCGCGCACGCACAAGTTTGTGATGTATGCGCACCTGGACAATGCGCATTACCGGTTGGCCCGGGTGATGGTCGCGGTGAGCGACCACATCAACGGGCCGTACAAGTATGTGAAGAGCTTCAGGCCGCTCAACGAGGAGAGCCGCGACATCGGGCAGTTTGTGGATGACGACGGGGCGGCGTACCTGATCTTCGAGTCGCGGCCGACGCGAGGATTCTTCATCGCGAAGCTGACGGACGACTATATGAACGTGGAAAAGACCGCCTTCATTCACGCGCCGCTGGAAGGCGGAGCGCTGGTGCACTACGACGGGCTCTACTACGTGGTAGGGTCGCACATGACCGGCTGGCGGCCCAACCCGGACGTGTATGCAACGGCCCCCGCCATCACCGGCCCGTGGACGGAGTTCAGGAACATCGCGCCGCCGGAGGCGAATACCTACAACGCGCAATCGACCATGCTTTTTGCGGTGAAGGGTTCGAAGAAGACCGCGGTCATCTTCATGGGAGACATCTGGGAGCCGCGCACGCTGTGGGATTCGCGCTACCTGTGGATGCCGCTGGAGATGGGGAACGGCACGATGCATCTGCCCCCGCCGCAGCCCTGGACGATCAACGTGAAGACGGGCGAGACTGCGCTCAAGCAATGATTGCCCCAAGCGTGTTGGCGTCCCCCATCCTTTCTGTGAAGGAGCTGCGGAAAGGATGGAGCCGGCGTGAGCGCTATCACACAGGGGTCTATTCCTCTTCGACAATGAGATATGGGACTTGAGGCGGCCCCTCAAAGTAAACCAGCGTCGTGGGGTAGGCCGAATTCGGATTATTGGCCCATATGTCTGAGCCGCTCCCCGAGATCCCGACAGGCCGCGGCATCGTATCGCCCGTGACCCGCATTCCGACCAGCGCGTAGCCGTTCGTATCGTTTCCGCCAAAGGCGCTTATGATGTATCCTTGATCGGCCATCGCCCGTGCCGCTGAAGCGATGTTCGGCGGCGAAACAATCTGCGCGGTGGTTTCGTAGGCGGTCGTGGTGTCGCCCTGCCAGCTGTAGGAGATGACGTCCGCCATTCCCGTACTTGCGTCGAGACCCAAGGCGGTCACGACCCGGCTAGCGGCGCCGTCGGCTGCAACGGTGGTGGCAAGCTGCGATTGCGGCACGGTTTCCATCCGGTAATCGAAACCGCCGGCCTGCGTTTGCACCCAGGCTGCAGCAATCGTCCCGACCTGAGGTTCCGCGTCAAGACTGATGATGACAATGTTTCCTCGCGCATTGAGGGATTGTAGATCGGAGTTCATGGAGCTATAGCTCCCTTCCGAGTAATACATCGTCAGGCCGGTCATGCCCGCCGGGAGATTGTACGCCACGTAATTGTAAGCACAGTCAGTAGGACCACAGGCCGAGCTTGTTCCCAAAGTAAGCGGCGTACCGATGTAATTGGTGTAATAGCTATACACTCCCGGAATGATGTTGTCTTTTGTGCCGTGCTGCATAAAGCCTGGCGAGGGAATGGGGATTTGTTCGAAGAGCAGGTAACGCAGGTCGCCGATGGCTGGGGCGCGTGGGCCGGCGGTCAGCGTCGCAGCATTGCTCTCGACGTGGCTGGTGAGGTTGCTCACGATCACCTGATAGGTCGAGCCGCTATCGGCGAGTGTGATGTTGGGTGTGGTGTAAGAGGAACTGTTTGCGCCATCAATCGGGACGCCGTTCTTGAGCCACTCATAGTAAATGGGCGCGGTCCCGGTGGCAGCGACGGTAAACGTAGCCGGGCGGCCGATGGGCACGGCCAGGTTTGCGGGCTGCGTGGTGATGGCGACGTCTTTTGGCGGAGTTGGTGCCGGCCCAGAGCCGTAGCCGGCTGGCGTCGAGCAGCCCGCCGTTAGGAGTGCGGCGCAAACAAGGAATGCGATTATGGGAATCCTCTTTTTGAAGTTCGCGGAGAAGCAGCGCGCTGAGTTGAGGGAAACAGGGGCGCGGGACGAACGCATGGTTGTTCTCCATTTCGTGGGCGGTGATCGAATCACTGCGCCGATTACGTCTCATTTTGGCTTCGAAACGCTCTGGGGATAGGAGGCGATCATATACAGCGCTTGATCTCGATTGGTCTGATCAAATTCCAGACCGTGACCTTCGTATCCCGAAGATTGCCGTATGCGGAAGTAATAAACTCTTCCCGCTTCTGCCATAAGGGGAGCGAACTCCATCTCCCGGCCCGGGGAGAAATGCGACTGCGGATTTACGCAGAAGTGGTGTTCCCCCGGTGCCACGTAAACAGAAAAATAGGAATAATTTTGAACGGCTCCTATCCAGGCGCCATCCATTCCGACCTTGGTGGTAAATGCGCCAAGGAGATCATGCGTGCTTATCAAGCCTAAGTCCTGGATGAAATAGACGAGCGCCTTTTGCGGGTTAGGTTGCGTAAGCTCGTGCTGAGTATCGTCCAATTTCACATCAAAATTGATGCTTTTCGATCCGCAGGCTTGCTTCACAATGGCGGTCTTGTCCAGGGTCTGGGCGGACTCCGCTGCTGCCTGCTGCGGAAGTGCGCAAAACAGGAGGGGGATGCTCAGGAGGGCAGGCCAGAGGAATTTACGCGGGGGGGGTGAGTCGTGAAGCATTCATCGAATCTCCTTTTTGATCGTGCAACGTTCATCAGAAAGGTCATCGAACGCGGGTCCGGGCGGAGACGCGTTCGATGGCTAGGACATCGAGTTTCAATGCGTTGGAATTTCGGCTGCCAGTATACAGCCGAGATTAGCCAGTCAAGCAAAAATAATCCGGAAGGCATTACCAAAGTGCGAGAAAGATTGTGAATTATCTCGCGTGGATGGGAGATAACTCGCATCGATGGGACAGGATTTCGGAGACAGAATTCCGCAAATTCTCAACGAGGACCGCTCTACTTCAGCGAATTCAGCGAGCTCATGTCAATGACGAAGCGGTATTTGACGTCCTGCTTCAACATCCGCTCGAAGGCTTCGTTGATCTTCTGGATGGGGATGACTTCGACGTCGGCGGTGATGTTGTGCCGGCCGCAGTAGTCGAGCATCTCCTGCGTTTCGGGCATGCCGCCGATCATGGAGCCGGCGATGGATGCGCGGCGAGTGATCAGGTTGAAGGCGTCAAAGGTGGGATGCTGCTCGGGCAGGCCGACGACGGCCATGGTGGCGTCCTGCTTGAGCAGAGCCAGGTAGTCATCGAGCGAGTGCTGCGCGGAGACGGCGTCGAGGATGAAGTCGAAGGAGTTGGCGTGGGCCTTCATGGCGTTGGCGTCAGTGGAGAGCACGACCTCATTGGCGCCGAGGCGGAGAGCATCTTCCTTCTTCCTGAGCGAGGTGGTGAACTGGACGACGTGCGCGCCGAAGGAGTGGGCAAACTTGAGCGCCATGTGACCGAGGCCGCCGAGACCCACAAGGCCCACCTTCATGCCGGGACCGACCTTCCAATGGCGCAGCGGCGAGTAGGTGGTAATGCCGGCGCAGAGCAGCGGAGCCACACCGGCCAGATCGAGATTGGCCGGCACGGTATGAGCAAAGCGCTCATCGACCACGTAATTATTTGAGTAGCCGCCCATGGTGATGGAGCCGTCGACGCGGTCTTTGGAGGCGTAGGTCAGCGTGACGCCTTCCTGGCAGAAGTGCTCTTCGCCGCGCTTGCAGGGCGCGCACTGGCGGCAGGAATCCACAATCACGCCGATGGCGGCGATCTCGCCTGCCTTGAATTTGGTGACGGCGCTGCCGGCGGCGGTGACGCGGCCTACGATCTCGTGGCCGGGCACAAGCGGGTAGATGGACTGGCCCCATTCGTTGCGCGCCATGTGCAGGTCAGAGTGGCAGACGCCGCAGTAGAGGATCTCGACAGCGATCTCCGTAGCGCCGGGTTCACGGCGGGTAAAGGAAAAGGGCGCGAGCGGGGAGTGTTTGTCAGATGTGGCATAACCTTTGGATGAGGGCATAGTAATGATTCCTTTCGCGAAAAGGTTGGAACGGCAGTTAGTTAGATAGTTATCGGATGAATAAATGGCCCAAACGGTGCAGGTTTCCGATGGCAGGCGTAGCACAACAATCGCATTCAATGATCCGCCGCGCTGAAGCCGCGGGGGCTCCAGCGACGCACGGGCTTTGGGTCTGGGCCAACCGCTGCCGGGCCACAGCTACATGTTGGCCTGGCCAGCGCGCATCGCCTCGTTGAACTTGGGCTTGGTGAAGTCAAGCGCGGATTCGAGGGCTGCCTGGTATTCGGCGGCGCGGGCCATCAGCGCGGGCGTGGCGGCGGCAAACTCGCCGTCGAGTTGCATCAGCCCCTCACCGGCTTCATCGCCGGCCATGCGCAGCAGATCGGCCTCGGTGGTGTTGAGATATTGCGCGTCGCGCGGATCGGCGATCCACACCGGCTTGCCCTCGCCCAGCACGCCGGAGAGCCAGTAGACCTTGTTCTGCAGGAAGCGAAGGCGCTCGGCGTCATCGGTTTCAGTGAAGACGAATTTCTCTTTCCAGCGGCTGTAGAAGCGGGTGGTGACGGGCACGGGCTGGCGGTTGCCAGACTTGAGGAACTCCAGTTGGCCCAGGTCGATCGTTTTGCGAACTGCGTTGTAAATGAAGCTCTCTGCGTAGGGCTGCTCCATGGCGGGCACAATCTCGGCAAAGGTCAGCGTGACGGAAGCGGCAATCTTTGCGTGCAGATTATGGGTGCCGCCGTCGGCCAGGTGGATTTCGCCGTGGACGATGTGGGTGTCGGCGCCGGAGGTTGAGCGATGGAAGGGCCACTGGAAGCGACCAAAAGCCACCGGCAGGCCGCCCAGCGTGACGTAGCACTCCGGGCGCGGATTGAGCAGGCGTTTGGCTTCGGCGGCCAGGTGAGCTGTCATCTCAGCGAGCAAGTGCGGCTTGTCGAAGTCAAATGCCTCGCTCAAT
>JAJZVZ010000225.1 GCA_021846945.1 Acidobacteriota bacterium
CACTGGGCTGGTGGGGAAGAAAGACTCTGAGGGTCGTGCCGCGGACGGGGTTCCGCTCGGCCCATATGCGCCCGGAGTGCTGCATGACAATGGTGCGGCAGATTGCCAGGCCAAGACCGCTGCCGCCCTTCTGGCGCGAGTCGGAGGCATCCACCTGCTGGAACCGGCCGAAGACGGCCTCCAGCTTATCGGCGGGAATGCCCCGGCCATTGTCGATGACTGAGACGGTGACGCCGGTTTCATCGGGGCGCATCATGACGGAGACGGTGGAGTTGGGCGGCGAGAACTTGATCGCATTCGAAAGCAGATTGGTGAGCACCTGGAGGATGCGGTCAGCGTCGGCCGAAACTTCGGCCTGTGTGGAGTCGTGGATCAGCTTTACGCCGGCTGATTCGGCGACCGGCTGCATGCCTTCGATAGCCTGATGGACAAGTTCGGCCAGTTGCACAGAATGAAAAGCGAGAGGTTCGCGGCCGCTCTGGATGCGCTCCAGGTCGAGGATGTCATTGATGAGGCGCACGAGGCGGTCGGAGTTGGCGAGCGCGATACGGAGCAGGTTTTCGGCCTTTTCGTTGACGTCGCCAAGGATGCCGGATGTGAGCAGTCCCAGTGCGCCGCGGATGGAAGTGAGCGGTGTGCGCAACTCGTGGCTGACGGTTGAGATGAACTCGTCCTTGAGACGGTCAAGGGCATAGCGCTGGCTGATGTCGCGGAAACTGAGCACGCATCCGGAAAAGCTCCCCTGCTCAACGATGGGAGTATATGTGTATTCGGCAGGGAATGAACTTCCGTCGGTGCGAAAGAAAGTGTCTTCACCGCTCGAAGGCATGGCGACGCTCGAAACGCTGCGCAACGGGCATGTGCTTCCGCATTTGCGGCTGGGGGGCGCGAAGCCATGCAGAAGCTCATGCATCGGATTGCCGGTAAGCCCAGCGGCAGAAGCGCCGAGGAGCCGCAAGGCGGCCGGGTTGGCGAAACTCACCATGCCGCGCTGGTCCACGCCGCAGATGCCGTCGGCGACCGCATCGAGCAGGATCTGTTGGTGGCGATTGAATTGACCTGCTGAAGCGGGCGCCGATGTCTGTTCACTGCCGCGCGCAGCGTACTTCTCCGGCGCCAGGCGCGTGCTTTTACCGCCTTCCGCGGAAGCCGCGATGTCCCAATGCTTCTCTGACTGATCGGAAGCGAAAGCGGCAGGATGTTCCAGAAACCGGTCGGTGAGCAGCGCCTCGGAAGCGGTGATGCTGCCATTCATGCGGCTGGCCGCCATGCCGGCGCCGGCCCAGGGACGCCGATCATCACGGCTTTCATTCTTTTCGTCGGATGCGCGGAGAAAAGGAGAGAAGATGTGCAATGCGAGAACGACCGCAGCGGCTGTGGCCGCGATCATCAGCAGGAAATCCGCGTGCGGGCCCTCCGCGAGACGGGTCGCGATTGCATAAGCAGCCAGGGTCACGGTCAAAATTGTCAGGATCGGCAAGAACCTGGTGTGGCCGCCGAACGCTTCCGGCACAGACCTTCCGCTTTCTGTGATCTCGCTCCGCTCCAATCCGTCCCCCATTATCCCCCCGTCACTCGAATTGAGTGCGCCTTTCTTCGAGACAAACAAGCGGATATTCGCCTGTGCGATTCGCAGGTAGTATAAGGCTTTGATTCCAATGTCTCTAGGCAAATCGGAGGCTAGCCTCTCCCCGCGAAAACCAAAGTCACCTCCGCACCCGGAAGAAAGAAGAGAAGATCACTAGAATGTGTGCGAAGGTTGAGAGGGCCGGTCGCTTCCCACGAAGGGCCGGAAGCCATGGCCGCCCGGAAGCCAGGGTGATCGTACAGACCAGGAAATGCTGGCAGATTTTGTTTTGTGAGGGTGCGTCTGCCCAGCGTGTGCGGAACTTGAGTCGCGCCATTCAGGCGAGTATAGAAACCGGGGGCTTCATTCGCAGCGGCGAGCAGAAGAGCTCATTCAGACAAGTGCTTTGTGTCAGGGCGAACTTTAACTGAACTGCAAATGCGACAAAGAGAAGAACGGGCTTCGGCGCTGTGCAATTTTTGCCACCGAATTCGCTTGCCATATGCGCTTTATCCTCTCGCCGCGGCAAGTGAATCTCATCCGTGACAACACCGGCCGGCGCCGGATTCGTCCGGCACAAACTCGTGGATGCGCTACTCCGGCCAGACTCTGTCCAGGGCTCAGATGAGCTTGTCTGCTAGCAGAGAGCCGCCCCAGACGGCGGCCAGGCCGAGGATGAAGCTGGCGCCGGCATAGAGAGCCGCTAGCAAGAAGGCCCCGCTGCGCAGCGTCGAAAGAGTCTCCCACTCATAGGTGGAGAAGGTGCTGTATGCGCCGACGAAGCCGATGGGGATCAGGTATCTCCAGGCGGGGTTCAGGTCGGCTCTGCGGCCCATGTAAGTGAGCGAAAAGCCGATGATGACGCAGGCCGTGATGTTCACGATCAGGGTGCCGTAGGGAAAACGGACTCCCATGCGGTTGGCCACTGCGGCGCCAACCCAGTATCTGGCGATGGAACCGAGGGCGCCTCCGGCAGCGATGAGCAGATACTTCTGCAAAGTCCTTCTCCTTTCGAGAGGCGGGTACACGGCGAGCGGCGGAACAGAGCAGGATGTCCAGAGCAATCCGGGCCATTGCCCCGCTCGATCTACCCACATTGCGTGCTCAGGGATCGCGTTGGAGATATGACACCGCAACAGGGTTCCCTGTCAGGAGTCATCATCTGTCCAACCCAACGGAAAGAACAGCGGTTAAGGGTGAACTCCTTCACCACGCCAAAGCACATGATACCATGCCGATGCAGGTTTTATGACTCTCTTTCGCCGCCGGCACGTGGACAGATTTTCGTTCCTGCTCGGTTGCAGGCATCCGCGTGCGCAATGGGAAAGTGCAATGCAGGATCAGGAGGGGGCGCAGCTTCACTCCGGGTGTTCGGGGCCCAGGATGCAGATGTCGGGAAGGTTACGGTAGCGCTCGGCGTAATCCATTCCATAGCCGATGACGAACTGGTTGGGAATGGAAAAGCCAACATAGTCGGCTTCGATCTTTTCAATGCGCCGCGAGGGCTTGTCGAGCAGCGCGGCGATGCGCAGCGATTTCGGGTGCTGCTGCAGAAAGTGCTTGCGCAGGTAGGCGAGGGTGAGGCCAGTGTCAAGGATGTCCTCGACCACGAGCACATTCTTGCCTTCAATCGGCTCGTCGAGATCCTTGATCAGCTTGACCGCGCCGGAAGATCGCTGCCCGATGCCGTAGCTTGAAGTGGCAACAAAGTCGAAGGTGGCATCGGCCTCGATGGCCCGGGCCAGGTCGGCCAGAAACGGAGCCGCGCCCTTGAGCACACCGACCATGACCAGCCTTTCGCCTTTCAGGTCGCGGGTGATCTGGGCGCCCATTTCGGCGACGCGGTCGGCGATCTGCTGACGGGTAAAAAGCACCTCCAGGCCTTGAGAAGTCATGGTTGTCATGTTGACAGTATCGCGCGAATCGGCAGAGCGTGCTTTAAGCCTTTGCCAAAACCCGGGCCGGGCATCCTGAAGCCCTGCTTTTCAGGCCAGCGCGTCTATACTTGAAGAACGATGTTGCCCTATTTGCACATTTGGCATTTGCATGTGCCCACTTTCGGGCTCATGCTGTGGCTGGCTGCGGTGACGGGCGGGTTTGTGATGGACCGCTGCTTCCGCCGCGAGCGCATCGAAGCGGATGCGGTCGGGATGGTGGCCGTGGCTGTGGTGATGGGCATTGTTGGCGCCAAGCTTTGGCATGTACTCGACACGCCGTCGGAGTTTCGGGAGATTGGCTGGCGCGTGCTGTGGGATTCGGCCGGATTTGCGTGGTACGGCGGGCTGGTCTTCGGCATCTCAGCGCTGATCTTCCAGGGCTGGCGGGCCAGGATCGGCGGGCTGCGCATGCTCGATCTGGCGGCGCCGGCGGCGGCTGTCGGATACGGAATCGGGCGCATCGGTTGCTTCTTATCCGGCGATGGCTGTTATGGCATCGCCACCACGCTGCCTTTTCCCTGGGGCATGAGCTTCCCCAACGGCATTGAACCCACTCCTCTCGGGGTGCGCGTGCTGCCGACACCGCTGTATGAGCTGGCGGGAGGATTGCTGATCGGTTGGTGGCTGTGGCGGCGTCTCGGCAAGCCGCACACCACAGGTGCAATTCTGGGCCAGTACCTGGTGCTGACCGGGCTGGCGCGCTTCCTGGTGGAGTTCATCCGCCGCAATCCCAAGGTGCTGTGGGGCCTCTCGAACGCTCAACTGGCCAGTGCCGGCACGGTCGTGGCGGGAATTGCCCTTTTATGGTGGGTCGCCAAACGCGCGGCCACGGGTTCCGCGGGTGCCGGCAAGGTGGCCGGCAAGGTGGCCTAGCGGCCTCTGAGGGCGCTTTCCCCGGAAGTTCAACCTCTTTGCAATCGTCCAGACACACGGCAACGCGCAAGAAATTTCGATCGTGCGGCCGAATGTTCCTGCGGCTTCGGCTGCCTGCAGGGGAACATGCAGGCAGCCCTGCCAATTACAAACCTTCCAAGAATCCCATCAATGCGCGTGACTCGGGACTGTAAACGCGTAGACCTTGTTGTTGCCGGTGCCGCTAAGGCGGGCGTAGCCTGACCCCCAATACAGAACGCCATCCACGATGGAGGGCCCGTCAATCACGGAGCCTCCGCTAGCAAAACTCCAGAGAATCTTGCCCGTCGCAGCTTCCAGAGCGTACATGTGGCCGCTAAGCGACCCTGCGAATACAACGCCATTGGCTACACTGACCGAGCCTGTATCGAGATCGCTCGTGGGGTCGGCAGTTTGCCAGAGGATCTTGCCGGTCGCAGGATCAAGCGCGCTCCACGCGCCACCTGTAACGGTCTGGCCTGAAATCAGCTTGTAGGCCTTGTGGCCGTTGTTTCCGATTGCGACATAAATGCGCGTTCCGTCGGTGGCTGTTCCCCATTCAATGCCACCGAGGGTACCACCGGGGCCGACAGGCGTGCCCCACAAGAGGGCGCCATTTTCGGGATTGAGCGCCCAATAAATCCCGCTCTTCTGCCCGAAGCCTACAAGACTACCGAGCAGGTTCCCGCCAGATCCGCCCAGATCATAGTCCGGGCCTGCCGGGGATTCGCAGTTGTCTTTGGCTCCCGGAACGATGCACGCAACCGTCCACACGTCGTAACCCCAAAGCCGATGTGACCACCGGACTGCGCCACTCTGCAGATCCAGGGCCATCGCGGTATCAAAGTAATCGTTGGGCGCGGCACAATTGGTGGCAGCAGGGTGAGCGGTTTGGCAGGCAAGAACACTGGCTGGCGCGGTGTAATTATTGCCGGTGCCAACGTACAGGACATGGCGGCCCGGGTCAATGACCGGCTCCTGCCAGATCGCCCCGCCGCTGTATTGGTCGGTGTTGCCCTTGTTATCCGGCATATCGTAGGTCTGCCAAAGCATCTCACCGGTCCTCGCGTTCAGGGCTACCATGCTTCCGCGAAATGTGCAGCAAGGATAATCGGGTTTCCTTGCAAGCGTTTCTTCCGTCGAGGAGATGCCCTGGTAGACGACATTATCGAAGACAACGGCAGGTCCAGTGACGACGGCTGCGGGATGTGGGTCAATTTGCCTTTTCCAAAGCAATTCGCCTGTAAGCCGATTGACCGCCATCAGATACGCTCCGTTATGGACCCCCAGATTGATCTGGTTGTCGCCAAAGATCAATTCGTTGCCGTAGACAGCCGGGCTAACCCGGGATAAGTCACCGGCGATGCCGACATAATCGGAAACCTTCCTCGACCATTTCAGCCGCCCTGAGTTACGATCAACCGCATAGATATGGCCTCCCCAATCCGGGAAGTACACCAAGTCACCGGCCACGGTGGGGGTAGCACTTACGCTGGCGGATGTAGTGAATACCCACTTGGCGGTCAGAGCACTTACATTCGAAGAACTTATGGTGGTTTCTGAGGGCTGGCTACGGGTGTCGCTTAAGTCCCGTCCCGAGATTGACCATTGACCCGGCGAAATATTCTGGCCGGTTACAGTTACCACAACTCCCGCAGCCAAAACGAGCACCGCGGCACTTAGAGACAGGGATATTCTCCTATTTCTTGCCATAAGCACCTCCAGCAATCCGGGTGAATCCAAGTTCGGAGATTCAAATGGACCTTCCAAAGGTTAAGTTATAGAAAAGCTAAGTGATAATGGTTTAGGCAGCCCTCCCCTTCATTGTTCCGCGCTCCACTCTGTTTCAGCAGAGCAGGATCGAATTTTGTCGCGCTGGAGAAGCCATCTCAGGATTCGCTATAAGTTGCCCGGCTTGGCGATTGTTAAATGTGTTGATGGTGAACATGTGCAGAAAAACCATTTCCAGATAAGTGCAATGCCTGCATCGTCTTATTGCACAGTCTCTCTTGGGTGCGCGCACAAATTCACCGCGGCGTTCCTGTCATGCGGATGGCGCGCAGCTATTTTCAGATCTTTCATCCGATTTAACCGGCCTGGATGCGCGTAAGCACATCTCCCGGAGCGTGAGTATAAATCTGATGTTTACGATCGCTCGCGACTGCGATAACTGGAAGGAACATCGTTGCCGCGCTGTTAGAACCTTGGGGAAGCCAACGCTACGCGTGCGGAAAAATCAGATGCAGGTTCCGTAGAACTGGTTGTTCGTCGCGCATCGCACGCGTTTCTCACGAGCCATCTCTGCCATTGAAAGCAGTAAGATGCGTGC
>JAJZVZ010000044.1 GCA_021846945.1 Acidobacteriota bacterium
CTCGAACAACCGCTCGCGGGAGGGGGCGAGTTCGCATCGCACGCCCGCATGTAGTCCAGTTTGCCCGAGCAGCGGATTACTGCCAAATCGTTCAGGGTGACAAGGAATGCGAAGCTTCCGGTCAAGGACAAAGGCTGGGTAGCCATTCGCAATCAAATGGCATGCTCCGGCGCAGATCGCGTCAATCAGGCTAGACGCTTTCGGAAGAGATTGCCGGCCACGATCATGCAGATCAGCCCAATCGTGAGGAGTGGCCAGTATTGCGGCCAAAACAGGACTATGCCGCCACCCTCCAGGAAGCTGCCCCGCAGGACGATCAGAAAGTAGCGCAGAGGATCGAGCAGAGTGATGTATTGCACGGCCTGGGGCATGTTTGCGATCGGGGTTGCGAAACCGGAAAGCACGATGGCGGGCACCATGAACAGAAAGACGCCCAGCAGCCCCTGCTGCTGTGTAACGGCTAACGACGAAATCATCAGTCCAATGCCAACCGCCGCGAAGAGGAAGCAGAGCAGACCGATGTAGAGGCCGATCAGGCTCCCTGTGAAGGGGACGTGGAACCAGAAGATCGCCATCAAGACAATCAGTGTCCCTTCCGCTGTGCCAACCAAAAAACCAGGTAAAGCCTTTCCCAGCAGGATCTCCGCGGGCGGCATCGGAGTGACCAGGAGCTGATCGAAGGTTCCCATTTCGCGCTCACGCGCCACGGAGAGGCCCGTGGTGAGCATACTGACCAGAAGCGTGAGAATGCCGCAGATGCCAGGGACGATGAACCAGCGGGAATCGAGGTTCGGATTGAACCAGGCCCGGTCCAAAAGCACAGTCGGCGACGGCTTCATTCCGTGCTGTACAACTTGTGCCTGATTGAACTGAGTCACGATGGATTGCACGTAGCCCATGGCAATGGCAGCGGTGTTAGAGTCTCTCCCGTCCAGAACGATCTGGACGTGTGCCGGTCGCCCACGCTCCAGGTCCGCACTGAAGTTCGGACCAATATCCATGGCCATCAATGCCGACTTGTTATTGATTGCTTGCTCTACCGTTTTCTGGTCATAGACGAATTGCACCAGATCGAAACTTGGTGCGCCAGCGAAGCGCGCGACAAGTTCTCGCGAGACTTGCCCTTGGTCCTGGTTGTAAACGACAAACGGGACGTGCTTCAATTCAAAGGTGGCCGCATAGCCAAACACGATGAGCTGAATAATCGGCGGACCGATCAGAACGGCGCGACTGGCGGGATCGCGCAGCAAGGCCAAGAGTTCCTTCACGACAAGTGCAAAGATGCGCAGAATTCTTGCTCGCATCAGTCCAACCTCTTGCGAAACCGCAGTACAGATAAGCCCAGAAAGACGATGCAGAGGACGCTCAAGCCCAACAGATTGGGCAGAATAACAGACCAGAGATCGCCTGCAAGGAACGAAGTTTGCAGCGCGGCGACAAAATAGCGCGCAGCGACGATGTGCGTCAGAATTTGAATTGCATGCGGCATGGAGCGGATATCGAACAGGAATCCGGACAAAATGAACGCGGGAAGGAACGTAGTGACGATCGCGACCATGGCAGCCACAAACTGGCTGCGCGCCAGTACAGAGATCGCCAGTCCCATCCCCAGGGCGGTGAGCAAAAAGAGCGCTGCCGTCCCAACGAGTACTATCAACGATCCTCGAAGCGGAACATGAAACAGGAAGACCGCCATCGCGGTCGACAGCATCATGCCGCCCATTCCCATCACGAAATAGGGGACCAACTTGCCCAGCAGGACTTCGGTTTTTGCGACTGGGGTGACCATGATGCCTTCCATGGTGCCGCGTTCCCACTCGCGCGCCACAACCAGTGCTGTCAACAGAGCACCGATGAGGGTCATGATGATGGCAATGAGTCCCGGGATCAGATAATCGCGGCTGGTGAGTGCCGGATTGAACCATATACGCACATCCGCGACGACAGGAACGGCGAGCGGCTGCCCCTGAAGCGTCGCCTGCTGTTGCAGCCAGGTCTGCCACGTTCCATTTACGTAGTTCTGAATGATGCGCGCCTGATTGGCATCGACGCCGTTGATGGTGAGGTGAATCGGAGCCTCACCGGAGCTCAGAGATAGCCGCGAGAAGTCACTGCGCAACCAGAGGATCGCCTGAACGCGGCCCTGCATCATGGCTTGCTCCGCGGATGCCTGATCGGGATAGCGTGCCGGATGAAACCAGGGTGAATGATCAAGTTCGCCGAGAAAGGACGCGGTCAGATAGGTCGGCTGATCCACCACCTCTGCTACAGGAACGCTTCGCGCATCGAGGGAGACACCGTATCCAAAGATCAGCAGCAGAACCAGGGGCAGGACGAATGCAATGGCGATGCTCGAAGGATCGCGAACGATCTCATACACCTCCTTACGCATAAGGCCTTTGATTCGCATCCGGTTCATGATGCCCTCCGGCTGACGCGCTCGTGTTCTTCAATCAGGGAGATGAAGGCATCTTCCATGCTTGGGTTGGGCTGATCGGCACGCCGGACTCTGCTCTTGATCTCCGTGGGGGTACCTTCCGCGAGCACCTCTCCCAGTGACATCAGGACCAGCCTGTCGCAGTACTCCGCCTCCTCCATAAAGTGCGTGGTCACCAGGCAGGTGGTGCCGCCTTGCGCAAGCGCATTGACGCGTGCCCAGAACTCTCGCCGCGCCAGCGGATCGACGCCCGAGGTCGGCTCATCGAGAAAGAGGATGCCTGGTTCGTGCATCAATGCGCAGGCCAGAGCGAGGCGCTGCTTGTATCCCAGGGGCAGATCGGCAGCGTTCATAGCGATATAGTCTTTGAGTTCGAGTTCTTCGAGCGCCCACCCGATTCGGTCTTGCATGCGACGGTTCTGAAGCCCATAGACAGTGGCAAAGAAAGAGAGATTCTGCAGAACGCTCAGAGCGCCGTAGAGAGAGAACTTCTGCGAGACATAACCGATGCGCGCCCGGGCTGACGCTTCGCCAGTGCGCAGGTCGGCGCCGGCCACGCGCAGGGTTCCCGAAGAGGCCGGCAGTAATCCGCAGAGCATCCGGAAGGTTGTGGACTTCCCGGCGCCGTTCGCTCCGAGCAGTCCGAAGATCTCTCCCCTGTGAACCGAAAAGCTAACGTCCTTCACTGCCGCAAAAGAGCCGAAGTAGCGGTAAAGACTCTTCACCTCAACAACCGCAGCATCATTGGCTGTTGCCTTAGTGGCAGGAGGCAGGGGAATGGAATGATGCGGATTGCGATTGAAAAGCAGGCTGACAAATGCATCTTCGAGCCGAGCCGGGACGGGTTTTGATGATCCTTGGACTGCCAGGTCCGCTGGCAACGGCGGCGGATCAACCTTCCTCATGACGATGCGCAGCCCATCTCCCTGGATTACCGTATCCACCACGTCAGGCAGCCGCGCGACCTGAGACTGAAGCGCGCGCGGCGCCATCGCGGCATCTTTGAGAAGGAAGGAATGACCTTGCATGGGCGCGATGAGGTCCGAAGGGCTTCCCTGCGCGAGAATCTCTCCTTCGTGCAGAAGAAGGACATGGTCGCATCGCTCAGCCTCATCCATATAGGCCGTGCTCAAAAGGACGGTCACCTTTTCATGGATCACTTGCTGCTGAATGATGCTCCACAATTCCCTGCGCGAGATTGGGTCAACGCCAACGCTGGCCTCATCGAGGAGCAGAACCCTCGGCGGATGAATCAGGGTGCATGCCAGTCCGAGCTTCTGCTTCATTCCGCCGGAAAGCTTCCCGGCACGGCGCGCGCGGAAGGGACCGAGCGCCGTCATGGTGAGCAGATCATCGAAGCGCGCCTTGCGCCTGTCTTTCGGGATGTTGTGAAGATCGGCGAAGAGCGTCAGGTTCTCTTCGACCGTGAGATTTTCATAGAGGCCAAAGCGCTGCGGCATGTAGCCGATCCTGGCCTGGAGTTGCAGGGCTTCGTTCGGCAGCGCATGACCGAGCACATGAAGCGTCCCCGCATTCGGCTGAAGGATGCCGGCAAGAAGACGAAGAAGCGTTGTCTTGCCCGCTCCATCCGGACCGATGAGCGCAGTCATGCTGCCTTCGGCGATCTCGAAAGAAACGTTCTTCAGCGCATCCTTGCGGCTTGTTCCCTTACCAAAGGATTTGCGGAGATTGTTGACGACGATCATGCCCATCTCATTTTTCCTCGCAGGGATGGGCTTCGATTCCGCGAGCGGGATTGTTGCTGAGGGGAATGATGACCGTGGCCGGCATGCCCAGACGCAACCGATGATCGGGATTGCAGGCATACACGCGTACCCGATAAACAAGCTGCGAGCGCAGTTCCGTTGTTTCTACATTTTTGGGTGTGAATTCCGATACCGGAGAAATGAACCCGACCCAACCAGGAAAGCGCTGACCGGGAAAGCTATCGACCTCGATCCATGCACGCATGCCCAGAGCGACCTTGCCCATCTGCGTTTCCGGCAGATAGGCTCGCACCCAGAGCGGATTATCGAGGGCCAGAGTAAAAACAGGTGTCTGCGGGGTCGCCATGTCGCCGGGCTCTAGAATTCTGTTCTGGATGACGCCCTCGGCAGGAGCATAAAGCTGGGTATCGGCCAACTGCTTTTGTGCCAAAGCGAGCGCCGCCTGGTCAGCCTTAAGAGTCGCCTCCGCTGCGGCGATGTCCTCTTTGCGGGGGCCGATCACGGCCAGTTGCAGGGCTTGCTGTTTGGCTGCAAGAATCTGCTCGGTGGCGGCAAGGTCGGCCTTCTGCGCCAAATAGGAGCGCTCTGCATCATCCCGAATCTGCAACGAAACATATTGCTGCTTCGCCAGGGTCTGCTGGCGGTGAAAAAGCAATTCTGCATTTTTCACGTTGGCCTGTGCGGCAGCCACGTTGGCCTCTGCCGCCTGAACATCGGCACGCGCCTGCGCAATCTCTTCGGGGCGGCTCCCCGCATGCAGCCTCGCTACGACCTGTTGCTGCGCTGCCGCAAGCGCCTGATCCTGCGCGACGGCATCGGAAAAGCGCTGCTGTACCAACTGGCCAATCAGTTGCCCAGTGTGCACTACGCTGCCTTCGTCCACCAGGAGCTTGTCAATTCGCTCATTGTCGTTAAAGGCGACCTGCACCTGGCGAATGTCGACATTGCCATAGATTGTGACGCTGTCGGCCGGCGCGTCTTTCTGGTGAAGCCTGTGCCAGAGAAAGAAGCCTGCGGCAACAAGGATCACCAGTGCCAGGATGGAAATGCGCTTTCTAGCCGAAATCATAAGGACTCCTTCAACTCGCGTTCCTAATCAATTCGAGGTGCTGCCGTCGAGCAGAGAGTTGATGTTCTCAATATCCAGAGGCGTCAATACCCCCGCTGCCGCCTTGAGCTGGGTTCTGGCCACCAGTTGCGTATAGAGAGCCAGATAGTAGTTGCGCTGCGCCGCCGCGTAATTCGTTGTCGCAGTCAGCAGATCGATGATCGACCGGCTCCCAATCTCATATCCCTTTCGAGTGCCCGCGAGTGATACCTTCGCGGAGGTGACGGATTGCTGGGCTGCGCGATACTGGGCAACGCTGTTTTCGAGATAGAGGAACGCCGTTTGCGTATCGAGCTTGATCTGGTCCTGCGTATTCGCGACATTCTCCCGGCTGGCTCGCGCCAGTGCCTGTGCCTGGTGAATACTCGCGCGTGTGTGCCCGCCCTCGAAAATCGGAATGGAAAGGTTCAGCGATGCGCCTACCTGATCGATGGCAACGGGCGGTATCAATGTACCCGCCGCATGTTGCCCGACTCCGCTTAAGGTCAGGGTTGGCCAGCGCGCTCGCTCCGCGTACTGTACCTGCTGCTCGGAAACATGAAGCGTCGCCCTTGCCTGACGGAGGAGAGGCTGGTTCTTGAGTGCAGCGGCGACCCAGGCATCCGCCGTATCCGGCTGCGGCCCGATTGCTTCGAGAGTCGTTACGTCCCGCAGGGTCCTGATGGGATTGTGTGTGAGACGTGCCAACTGATTCCTGGCCACAGCAACAGCGTTCTTTGCTGCTATCAAATCCGCATTTGCGGCGTCCAGTTGCGCCTGGGCCTCCTGGACGGTGATGATGTCGCCGCTCCCAACTTTCAGGCTGGTATTCGTCTGGTCGTAAATGCTCTTCAGCAATTCAACCTGCTGCATTGCGACGCGTTCGTTTGCCTCCGCCTGGAGCTCACCGAAATAAGCCTGCGTGACCTCCAGCGCAACCACCTGTTGCGCATAGGCCAGGGACGCCTCGCTGGCCTGAATCCTGCTGTCCGCCTGCTTCAGGGCAACGAGGCTCTGACCATCGAACAGAGACTCAGTGAGACTGGCGCTGAAGACATCGGAGTGATAGCCGGTGGAAATGGTCTGAGCGCCGAACCCGGTTACGCGTCCCGTGTTCATGCCCCCGCTGGTAAACGCGTTGACGTGGGGAAGCAGCGCTGAACGAGCCAGAGGCTTACCAGCCAGCTCCGCGTCCAGCTGTGCGCGGGCCTGGGCAATCACAGGTGAGGAATCTGCCGCCTGCTGATAGGCGGTTGCCAGATCCTCCATAGTTGTCTGCGCTACGGCCTGCGTCGAGCTCCACAGGATCGCCAACAGAGCCGATGAGAACACCCAGGTCAAGCGCCTGAACAGGGAGGCTCTTCTCCCTCCTGGAGGGTGATCAAAGTTCCTTCTTATCGCGAACACTGTCATTTCATTCACCTGACTACGTGGCCAGCCTTTTACCGACTGGTGAGGCGCCATCACTTAGCGCTTTCGAGCGCCTCGAAAATCGGCTCTCCATCTCCGATAACTTTCGTTGCCAAGGCGAGCCGCACGATCTTCACGGTCTCCAGCACCTTGTCCGGCGCGATGCCCTGCATCTTCGCCTTGTTGGCCATTGCCTGAATACACGCCTTGCTGCTTGCGGCAAGCGCTGCGGCAAGATAGATCAGGGTGCGCGTCTCATCGTCCAGCGCTCCTTCGGCTGGCATGGCGTAAGCTCGCGAGCGCAGATGCTCATAGAGCAACCCCTCATCGACGGAGGTCGCCTTTTCAATTGCTGATGGGATTGACCCCATGGTTTTGCGCATCATCGCGAAGACCTGGTCTACTGTCGGCTTTGAGTCAGAGGCCATATGGATTTCCTCTCCTTAAGAACACGGAAAGCTCTCGCTACTCCGGGGTTGATATGCCTGGGTGGTACTGGAGTGATCGCGGAACGAAATTGTGGCAGAGGCAGAAGGGAACCAGGGTTCCCCTGTGATGTACCGGTTTACCCGCCCGTAGATCTGTTCGCCAGCATGGACTGCTGCTTGCTCCACCTCGTTGCGGCTTGCGCTAACGCCTAATTGGCGCAATGTGATCAGAAAATCGCGATGGCTTCGGCCGCGCCGATAGTCAGGCTCGCGGGAAGGGTGCCTCAGGATCTTCTCGGCCAGGTCGAAATCGAAATCGATGAGCAATGTTCCGTGCACCAAAAGCGACTTCCAGCGCCAGGCTTGCGCATTTCCGGAGATCTTCCGGCCCCCGACCGCTACGTCCGATGTCCCGCATGCAGTGCCAACTACGCCAAAGCTCTTGAGAATTGTCTGGATCACATCTGTCCCCTGGCGAAAGGCTGCACGTACGTCAAGGGTCGATGGCGCCGGCGTAATCAGTGAGTAGTTGAGAACATCGCTGGTCTGGAGCACCGTGCCTCCTCCGCTGCACCGTTTGAGAATCGGCACGTGGAGCGCGGCACAAGCGTCTGCGTTAACCACGACTTCAACCCGTTCGCTTGATCCCATTACGACAGCGGGACCATCTCCCCACCAGAAACGGAGCAGCTTTCTCCCGGTTGATGAGGCAGACTTTGCCAGAGCCACATCCAGGGCGAGATTCTCCGCCACACTCGGGGCCGACGAGCACACGACGTCCATCATCTTCCCGGCTGAATGCCGCACCTGAAGTTCCGATAGGCATGAAGCAGGGCCTTCTGATATTCGGCCTCTTCTTCACGCTCGACGCGGTGATAGATCTTCACCGCATTGAGCAATGCGGCGCCGTCGCCTCCATCCGCCGGTACACCTCCGGCCGCACACTGGTCGAAGATCAGCTGCAACCCAGCAATTTGTCTTTCCTGACCGTTGATGGTGATTGTGCCGCCGGGCGTGGGAGTGGAGCAGCCGCAACTGATCGCGGACCCTTCCGCGCTCGTCACCTCACGTGGTGCTGAGACCGCCAGAACCCGATCCACTTCGGCGGCGATGCGTTCCGCCACCGCCCATACCGCCGCAGTATCCTGCTCCGAAAGCTCACGCGAAGAGCAATGGCAGCCTTCGTTTGACGTTCCGAGAATGTCGGTGACAACAAGGGCCCCGCTCACCGGGCCGCTGTGCTGCTCTGTGCCCCATCTGGCACACTGCTTCGGGCAGCCATCAACGGTGATCGTCGGATGAGTTCGCGCAAAATTGCGCTCACCATCATTGCCGGCCAGGAATAACGGTAGGCAAAGCGTTACGGTCACATCCGGGCGGAGCAGTTCGAGGACACGCCGCGTCGCCAGCCGTGAGATGGATCCTTCGGGGATGGCTTCTCCACTGCAGGAGATGACGCCAACCTTTGTTCTCTCTGAACTCATTGCACCGCCTCCGATTCCGCGCTCAGGCGCGCAGCCTCACAGGCGACCGACTCCGCAATATCCCGAGTGATCACCCAACCTTCGTCGGTCAACGCGGTGGCGCTGCCCGGTTTCGCTCCGCGGTAGTTTCTGAATGCCTCGGCCGCCTGAAATGCCTTCGAGACGCGGCCGCCCGCCATTGCGACGTTTTTCTGGGCACATGCTTTGGCGCAGCCGTCGATCGTGATGCAGCTATGGCTTCGCACAGCTTGCACAGCTTCGGCGTCGCCTTTCACCAGCAGCGCCAGGCAGAGTGTTGCGGTCCTCTCGGGAGCGAGCTCGTCGGTCACCCGGTATGTGGCCTCGCGCCCGATCAAGCCATGAACCTTGCCGATCCCGCTACACGGGATCACCAGAACGTCGTTCTCTTTCAGGCTTCTCATTCCTTGTCCTCTTAGGCCTCTTCTGCCTTGCGTGTGACGATCTCTGCATACGCAGCACCGTCCTGAAGCAGGCTTCGATCTTCCGACCAATGGGTGAGCCTCATCTCGACGAGCCATCCGCTGCCGTAGGGATCTTCGTTGATGAGTCCGGGATTCGCGACGACTGCCGAATTCACGGTAGTCACCGTGCCACTGGCCGGTGCGATAACTTCGAACACCGCCTTGGCGGACTCCAGGCTGCCTAACTCTCCGAACTGCTCCACCACTCCTTCTGGTTTGGGTGGGTCGAAGAAGTTGATGTCCGTCAGACTTTGCTGCATGTAGTCGGATATGCCTACCCGCGCCACTCCGTCCAGCACGCGTATCCAGACGTCGTTCTCATTGAACAGGTAGTCCACCGCGGGAATCCGGAACTCAAACTTATCGTGCGTGACGACGAGGTATTCCGTTGGCGGCTCGAAAGCGGTATCAGGTTCCAGGCTTGCAGCGGGTGCATTGAGATTGCGCACGAGATCATCGACGATCGACTGTGCCAGCGCCAAGCCGGCTGGTCCCAGACTGAGTGATGACTCAAGTGCCATGTCCGAGGTCTTTACAGCATCTGAAATGAGAATCTTCCGATCCACTTTCGCTTCTTGTCCGGCAGCGAGGCGGCTGGCGCAACGTGTTGAGCAGCCATCCACGACGATCAGCGCACTTTCCGTGAGCAACTTTCTGTAGCGCGCGGGAGCGCGATTCATCAGGACCGGGCAGACGATTTCACTTCCCGTCGCGGCGGCGCCGCGAATTGCGACCTCGCGCGCCACCGAACCCTCGGGCTTGTCCAGCCCGCTACAGGAAAGAATTGCGCGGCTCATTGGGCACTCTCCACCGTGTGCAACTCCTTGATCAACGCGATAATCCCGGGCTTATCGGGAAAGGAGAGCGCCTCCGGTCCGCAGGTTTTCGAGCAAGCTCGGCAGAAGACGACGCAGTTGTTCGGATTAGCCACCACCAGCTTGCGGTCGCCTTCGCGGCGCTCAAAGACACGATGGGGGCAGAAGGTGTCGCACTCCATGCAGAAGGTGCACTTGCTGTAATCGATGGTCGGGAACCACGGAATCCTGTCCCGCGGCACTCCCATGAAAGTCGCTTCAGACATCTTCTTTCACCCCCATCTCACGGAGCGCAGCCGCAACCTTCTCGACGGCTTCTTCGGTTGACATGTCTCGGATGTCCAGCGGCGTCATGTTCTTCCTGACGTCCATTCCCTTGGAGGCAAAGGCATCCCGGAACATCTTGTACTGCATGTTGGGTGCGCAAGCGGCGATCACCAGCGGACGCTTCGCTTCAAGAAAATCGCCGAGAAAGCGATCGCCGTCCTGCTCGCACAGCTGCGGATGGATCACACCGAACTCTACCGGCAGTTCCACGCGTGCGCGGTTGATGAAATCCCAAATGTCCATCTTGGAGAAGCCGGGACATTTGCCCGTGCAGACACACATCACCAGACCTGGGCGTTGATCAGCCATTGTTTTGCCCTTCCGTCTCAAGCAGCATTTGCTTGATCTCTTCGGGGGACGGGATGCGGCCGGCAGCTTTCACCTTGCCATCGATCACCAGGCCGGGAGTCATCAGAATCTGGAACTTCATGATCTCCCTGATTTCGGTCACCTTTTCGACTTCAGTCTTCAGTCCAAGATCTCGAACGGCCTGCTCCGCGTTTGCCGTCAAAGTCTTGCATCGTGCACAACCTGTACCGAGAATCTGGATCTTCATTGCTTACCTCGAACGTTCTTTCAAAACCTGTGTCGCGCACGTGAAGAAGTTGCACACGCAGGGTGTGATTAGTCGGTAATACACGGTGGTTCCCTCGCGGCGGTCCTCGACGATTCCATGTGCGCGTAACAAAGCCAGGTGCTTGGAGACAGTCGACAGATCGCTGCCAACGAGTTCCCGGAGGTCTCCAACCGAACACTCGCCACGGCTAAGCCGGTCTACAATCAACAGCCGCGACTCGTGGGCCAGGGCCTTCAACATCCTTGCCTGTTTCGCGAACGCATTTCGCTTGTCCATTGCCACTTCATTTCCTTATTGGCCAATTTGCCATGTATGGGCCACCGCAATCAGTGACTGTCATCACATTTCGTCATTTTGTTTTTAGGGGATAGCTTCCCAAGTCTCAGCGCAATGCGAGACAGAGCTCAAACCGAACTATATGCGTAAGTTGTTGGGGGCGCAAAAACGTGGCGGAGCGGGCGCTGAATACTGGTGATGTCTCCGCAAGTCGCACAGCGTTTAGCGAAACTGCCATGACTGCAATTCCGGTTGTTGCCCCCAGGGCAACCCACTCATTCACATGGTTCCGGCCGGTCTTTCTGCAACTCAAACCCAATGCGAGCGGGCTTACTGTACCTGCAAATTCCCAAAGAGCCGAGCGTCTACACGAACAGCCTTGATACCAGCGATATCAATTAAGCAAAGCCGTTCCTGATACACCTGCACACGTCCAGCGAACCCGGAACGGTGACCTTGGTAAAATCGGCTTGGTCGCTCGTTTCGGCATCTCCCATTGAGGACAAGATCGATGCCTCCCTTTCGTATCTTGCGGGCTTTGCTCAGGGTTTGGCGGAATCGCAAGCCACCACAATGCTGGCGGACTTCAAAACCAAAGTGACTGCACGGCAGCAGATGACCGTGAAGCCCGCTATGCCCGCCAGGCACATGAGCACTAGGGGCTGGGGGAGTACGCCTACAAGAACAAGGACCTGCCCAAGGCAATTTAGGAGTATGAGGCAGCTCTGAGTATCTTCCCCTTCTGGCCGGATGGCCAGAGCAATCTGGCATATCTTGCCGCCGAGATGGGAACCGGACCCGGGTACAGAATTACCGTTCACCACATGCAAATGTATCTCGACCGGGTCCACGATGCCTCGGATGCTCAGGCCGCCCAGAACAGCATCATCATCTGGAAAGAGAAGTTACGCGAGCTGCAATGAAGTTGGTTAGCCTGACAGGCGGCTGTTACACCACCATCGATGAAATTATCGATCCCACTCCAAATGCCCCTTCGATCGTCTCCCCAGCGCATGAAAAGTCTTCAGTTTCGTCGGAATCGCAGAACGCGGTGCCAGCTGTCGACAATCTCGGTCTGGCGGACGGATAGTTGAAGCTGGCGCGGCGGCGCACCACGCCGGAGGAAGGATTACCAAAAGGAACACCCCAAGTCCCGATGCCTAACTCCAAGGACTCGGGGCAATGAATGTGGAGCTCTTGATTAGAGCGCTGTTTCGCCGCGCTCGTCGTTGCGGATGCGAATGGCTTCGTCGATGCGGCTGATGAAGATCTTTCCGTCGCCGATGCGGCCGGTGCGGGCGGCGCCGATGATGGCCTGGATGGCCTTTTCCTTCAGGCCTTCGTGGACGACGATCTCAATCTTCACCTTGGGCAGGAGATCGACGGTGTACTCGCGGCCGCGGTAGAACTCGGTGTGGCCTTTCTGGCGGCCGTGGCCGCGGGCTTCGAGAATGGTCATGCCTTCGATGCCTGCTTCGAGCAGAGCGTCCTTGACGGCGTCGAGCTTGGAGGGCTGGAGAATCGCTTCAATTTTGAGCATAAGCAGAATGCCTCGTTGGCTAGCGTATCAGGCGGGGCGGCTGGTTGGCCGCCTGCCGCCGGAAGTTTTTTCAAGGGCCGCATCGCTTTTGCAACGGCCCCCATTCGATGAACGAGCAGAGTGTCCGGGAGTCTTGCAATGTGGCAGAGCTAGACGTTGAATTCGTATCCTTCCTCTCCGTGCTGCGACAGGTCCAGGCCGGCGTGCTCGTGTTCGGGCGATAGACGCAGGCCGATGATCTTATCGACGACAAAGAGAAGAATCAGCGTGCCGACGATGGAGATGCCCCAGGCGACGGCGACGCCGCCGAGCTGATTGAGAATCTGGCTCCAGTGGCCGTCCACAGCCCCGGTGGGAGCATTCTTGCCGAAGATGGGGTTGATGGCGCAGGTGGCGAAGATGCCGGTGAGAATAGCTCCCAGAGTTCCGCCGGCGCCGTGTACGCCGAAGGCGTCGAGGGAGTCGTCGTAGCCGAAGAAGCTCTTGACTTTGAAGACCATGAAGGAGCAGAAGAAGCCGGCCAGCAGGCCGATGAGCAATGCCGACATGGGCTGCACGAAGCCGGAGGCCGGGGTGATGGCGACCAGTCCGGCGACGGCGCCGGAGATGGCACCGAGAGCGGTGGGCTTGCCGTTATGCTTCCACTCAAAGACGGTCCAGCCAAGGGCGCCGGCGGCGGTGGCAAAGTGGGTGGCGACGAAGGCGCTGGTGGCCAGCGGGCTGGCGGCCAGGGCGCTGCCGGCGTTGAATCCGAACCAGCCCACCCATAGCAGGCATGCGCCGATAAAACTGAGCACCATGGAGTGCGGCGGCATCGGAGTAGAAGGATAACCGATGCGCTTGCCGAGGTAGATGCAGGTAACCAGCGCCGAAACGCCGCTGGTGATGTGCACGACCGTGCCGCCGGCGAAATCGAGGCTGCGGATAGGTCCGCCGGTGGCGTTCAGCAGTCCGCCAACGCCCCATACCATGTGCGCCATAGGGCAGTAAACGAACAGCGACCACAGGGAGAGAAAGACCGCCATGCCGCTGAACTTCATGCGTTCGGCGAAGGCGCCGGTGATCAGCGCCGGGGTAATGATCGCAAACATGAGCTGGTAGATCATATAGGTCTGCTCAGGGATGGTGGCGGCGTAATCGGGGTCCGGCGCCAGACCCACGCCGCGCAGGAAGGCGTGTTCGAAGCCACCGATGAAAAAGTTGCCGTGACCGAAGGCGAGCGAGTAGCCGACGATGGCCCACAGTATGGTGACGAGGCCCATCATCGCGAAACTCTGCATCATGGTGCCGAGGATGTTCTTGCGGCGGACCAGACCGCCGTAGAAAAGCGCCAGGCCGGGGCCGGTCATGAGCAGGACCAGGGCGGCCGAGACGAGCATCCAGGCATTGTCGCCGGCGGATTGGGCGGCGGCGCTGGCAGCCTGCGCGTTATGAATGGCTTGTTGAAGGGCTTCAATCTGTGCCTGAGTGGCCGGCGCGGACCCCGGCGACTGGGCGAGGGCCAGGGCTGGAACTGACAGAATGGCGCAGAGCATAACTGGCTTAGCGGCGCGGCTGGACATGTATACTCACACTCCCGAAAAGCATGGCTGCGCGAAGCGCCATGCGGTGTGGCGGAATACCGGCCGCCGTTCCGGATCAGACGCAAAAGTATGAGGTGGCACACGGCTGTTTGGCTTGAACCGTCCCCGGAGCACAAGGGATGACCGACAACAACCGGGCGCACCCGGGGTCTGCCCGCTGAAGGGCGTTGTTGATCTGACTATTTCAACCGGCGCATAAGGAATCCATGAGGAAATGAAAAATTGCTCTGGCAACCTCATGTGGTTTGTGCGAAAGAGGCTCGGTACAAGCAGGGATCTGCGCCATTGCGAGATGGGACCGGACGGGAAGTGGGATTGATCGCGCGTTCAGCGACCGTGCGACAGGTGTGGACGGGATGGAAGACGAATCCTTCGGGCAGGGGAGCCGTCTTCCGGGCCAGCGCCGAAAAGGTTCGCGTGCCGCTCTTTTCAGAGGGCAGCCTCGCCGCGCTCGTCATTGCGAATGCGGATGGCTTCGTCGATGCGGCTGACGAAGATCTTTCCATCGCCGATGTGGCCGGTGCGCGCAGCGCCCAGAATAGCCTGGACTACCTTCTCTTTCAGGGTGTCGGCGACCACTATCTCCAACTTGATTTTGGGGTTGAGATCGATGGTGTACTCTCGGCCGCGGTAGAACTCAGTGTGGCCCTTCTGGCGGCCGTGGCCACGTGCTTCGAGGATGGTGATGCCTTCGATGCCTGCTTCAATGAGGGCGGCCTTGACGGCGTCGAGCTTGACGGGCTGGATAACGGCTTCAATCTTAACCATGAGCGTGTACCTCGTGCGGGAACGTGCGGGCAGGATGCGTACCGGGGCGCGGCTCCTGCCGGGTTGAATCAGACATTAAGCTCATAGCCTTCCTCACCGTGCTGGGAGAGGTCAAGGCCCATATGTTCGTCGGCAGGCGAGAGGCGCAGGCCCAGCGTCTTGTCTACAACGAACAGCAGAATGAGCGTGCCAACGATGGCGAGCAGCCAGCCGATTCCCATGGCGATGCTCTGGTTGAGAACCTGGTGCCAGTTGCCGTCGATGGCGCCGGTGGGCCTGGGATGACCGGCGGCGTCTTTGCCGAAGACGGCGTTGATGGCGCTCGAAGCAAACAGGCCGGTCAGAAGCGCGCCCATGGTTCCGCCCATGCCGTGAACGCCGAACGCATCCAGCGAGTCATCGTAACCATAGTACTTTTTGACCTTGAAGACCATGATGCAGCAGACTACACCGGCAATGAAGCCGATGACCAGCGCGGACATGGGCTGGACGAAGCCGGAGGCCTGGGTAATAGTGGCCAGTCCCGCCACAGCGCCGGAGATGCCGCCGAGCGCGGTGGGTTTGCCGTTCAGCTTCCACTCTACGAGGGTCCAGCTCAGGGCTGCCGCGGCCGCGGCGAACTGGGTGTTGATGAAGGCGCTGGTGGCCAGCGGACCGGCCGAGAGCGCGCTGCCGGCGTTAAAGCCGAACCATCCCACCCACAAGAGGCAGGCGCCGATAAAGCTGAGGACCATCGAGTGGGGCGCCATGTTGTCGTGAGGATATCCGGCGCGCTTGCCGAGATAAATGGCGGCTACGAGGGCCGAGACACCGCTGGTAATGTGGACGACGGTGCCGCCAGCAAAGTCGAGGCAGGGCCAGCGCCCGCCGGCGATGTTCAAGATGCCTCCAACGCCCCAGACCATGTGCGCCATCGGACAGTAGACCAGCAGCGACCATAGCGAGAGAAAGACAGCCATGGAACCGAATTTGACACGCTCGGCAAAGGCCCCGGTGATGAGCGCAGGGGTAATGATGGCGAACATGAGCTGGTAGACCATGAAGGTCTGCTCAGGAATCGTCGGTGCGTAATCGGCGTCAGGAGCGAGACCGACGCCATGCAAAAAGAGGTGTTCAAATCCGCCGATGAATCCGTTGCCATGCCCGAAGGCCAGCGAGTATCCGGCAATTGCCCACAGGATCGTGATCAGACCCATCATGGCGAAGCTTTGCATCATGGTGCCAAGAATGTTCTTGCGCCGGACCAGGCCGCCATAGAAGAGGGTAAGGCCGGGGCCGGTCATGAGCAGTACAAGCGCGGCGGAAACCAGCACCCAGGCATTATCGCCGGCTAATTGGGCGCTGCGGATGGCCTGCTGCAGGGCCGCAAACTGAGCCTGCGTCACCGGGGCCTGAGCGGCCGTGGCAGCGGCGTGGGCCTGTCCGGCGGCAAAGGCGGGTAGGCCCAGAACGGCAGGCAGGAGCAAGAGTTGAGAACAGCGACGGTACATGACGATTCGGCTCCGTAAGGGACGTAAACGTGCGAAATTGCGGGAGAAACTGCTGGGATTTGCGGCGGTCTGCTGCCAGTTTCTGGATGCTCGCCTCAGGTCGCAACCAACCCGGTCCGGAAGATCCCGGATACAGGCCACAGGAGATGAGCAGGAAGATTACCCTATGGCGTCATTCTCATCAATTACCGGGCAGGAACGCAAGTATTTCGCTGAATCATGATGGTTTTTTCATTGTGGGCGTGCTATAGGCGCAGCGGGCGCGGTGGCCGGATCTGGAGATTGGCGTGGCGCCGAATCGCCAAAGCTGGCGTCCGTGCAGTTGCCGGGCCAGAGGCGTATGATCGAGGATATGGCGGAAATTGTTGAACGGGACCGTTACTTGTTTGGAGCGCTGGACAGCAGCGCGAAAAACCGTATCAAGATCAAGGAAGCGAGTTACGGCTTTGAAGCGCCGGAGGGCGTGTTTCTGACCACGCTGGATTTTGCTGTGAACTGGATTCGCAAGAGTTCGGTGTGGCCCATGACCTTTGGGCTGGCGTGCTGCGCCATCGAGATGATGTCGATGGGCGCTTCTCGCTTCGATATCGCGCGGTTCGGCGCGGAAGTCTTCCGGCCCTCGCCGCGTCAGTCAGACCTGATGGTCATCGCGGGCCGGGTTTCGCAGAAGATGGCGCCTGTGATCCGGCGGCTTTACGATCAGATGCCCGAGCCCAAGTGGGTGATTTCGATGGGAGCCTGCGCGACATCCGGTGGGGTTTTCAACAACTACGCGCTGGTGCAGGGCGTGAATCAGGTCATCCCTGTGGATGTTTATGTTCCGGGATGTCCGCCGCGTCCCGAGCAACTCATGTACGCGATTACGCTTCTCCAAGAGAAGATACAAAACGAGCCGCGGAGTCTTCTCAAGACCCTGAATGCAGGTTGAGTTCGGAGTGTCCGCGTGCAACTGCTCGTTGCATCGATTTTCCACCGATTGGCTGCGAGAGTGAGATTCTTTGAAAAGTCAACCTGACTCATTGGTCATCAGTTCCGCCTGTCCTATGGTGATGCAAATACCCATAGGAAGTTGCGGACCACGACATTCATCGTGAAATATAGAGCGGCCAATGGCGCGTGGAAACAGAAGCGTGCCGTGGCCGCGCGAGGCGCATACGGGAGAGGCCGGCCCAGGATATGCGCTGATTGAAGGACGACAAGAGCCGGGTCCGGAAGTACCAATACCAGGTTCGCTGTTACAAGGCTCTTGGCTGAATGAGCTTTTCCGTTCTCCGCAGCGGACGAAGCTTCGGATGACAGCGTAGCGCTTATCGTTACTTCAGATTTCTTTCCTGGCGCATGGCGCTTTCAGGACCGGAAGAAGTTTCTGGCCAGGAAAACGAGATTTGCCGGCCGCTCGGCCAGCCTGCGCATGAAGTAGGGATACCAATCGGGACCAAAGGGAACATAAACGCGCACATTGTAGCCCTCGGAGACCAGGGCGCTTTGCAGGTCACGGCGCACTCCGTAGAGCATTTGAAATTCGAAGCGGTCGCGGCTGATGCGTTTCAGTTCCGCAAGCGACTTTGCAGCGGCAATCATGTGCTCATCGTGCGTTGCCAGAGCGTGATAGATGGGGCTTTCCAGCAGCATCCGTGCCAGCAATACGTAGTTGGCGTCAACCTGGGCCTTCTGCGGAAAAGCGACATCGTGCGGTTCGTTGTAGGCTCCCTTGCAGAGCCGCACCCGTATCCCGTCGGCCAGCAACTGCTCAATATCCGCCTGCGAGCGGTAGAGATAGGCCTGGATCACCACGCCGATCGAGCCGCGCAGGGCAGGCAGGGCATGGACGCGGCGCACAATGTCCAGGGTCGTCTGCGTCAACCGCGACTCTTCCATGTCGATGCGGACAAAGCTGCCCACCGCCTGTGCATGCCGGGTGAGATTCAAAGCAATGCTTTCGGCCAGGTCACGGGACAGTTGCAAGCCCATTTGCGTGAGCTTCACGCTGATATTGGCCTTCAGTTTGCGCGCTGAGATTGCGTCCAGTAGCTTGTGGTAGACGTCCGCCGCCAGATGGGCCTCCATTTCGGAGGTTACGCTTTCACCCAGCGAGTCCAGGGTAACGGCCATGCCCTGCCGGTTGACTGCGTCGGCAACCCGGAGCGCGTCTTCCAGTTCCATGCCGGCCACGAACCGTGAACTGAGCCGCGTGCCCACGCGGGAGTGCTCGCAGAAGCCTCGCAAGGCGCGATTGCGCGAGAGCGCGATCAGCGTAGAGCGCATTACAGGCATCGGACGGACCTTTCAAACGGAGCGTTAACCACAGGCTTATCAGCCAAACGTACAGTTTCGCACAATCTACCGCCTCTGGCATGTTCATGGAGCACATGGCTTGCTTCCCCGGGTTTACCAGCCAGATTCCCGGTGTCTGCGAACCCATTGCGCGCCCCATCGTGGCTATTGCACCTGGTAAAGTGTGCTGCCATGTGGCGGTAATGTCACGGCGACGGTACCGGCGGCTTTCGCCCTGTGCCCATCCCACACGTTCCGCATTTCCCTAGCGCCGTGCGCGCCCAGCGCGGCCCACGTGAAATGCAGCGTCACCGGGTAGTCGTCCAGGTTGAATAGAGCGAAGTATTGCTTTGCACGGCCCGCTCCAACAGAAGCTTCCCATACCCGCGCATGATCAAAACCCGCCGGCAAGTCCTTGATGGGGTGACTTTCCGCGGCATGCTGATTGATGGAGAGCACCTCGCGATTTGTAATCAGCGACCGCGTAAAATCGTCCAGCCGGGTTAGGTTTGCTCCCAGGATGAGCGGCGACCGCGCGAAAGTCCATAGCGTGAACTCGGTCCGCTGCTCGTCGTGCGTTTCATGCGACTGACGCGGCTGACCCCATCCGGGATGCGGTCCCAGCCATCCCCAGGGCAGCATGTCCTCGTCCGGCCAGTTGCCGGGTTTGGCGTAGGGCGACCATTCGGCAAGGCGGTCGAAGGCACCCTTGAGGCCAAAAGGAAACCCGCCGTGCCCGGGTTTGTGCTCGGTCGTCCACACGTCCCAATGATCGTTGGAAATCCGCCACATCTGCGCATACTTGCCAACTTCGGCTGCGTTTGCCAGCGCCGTGGGTCCCGGCGAAAGGCTCAGCACGATGGGGCGTCCCGTCTTGCGAATGGCTTCCGCAATCTGCCGAATCTCGGTAGGCCGGTAGGGCCCGTAGCTGATGCAGTCCACTTTGATGAAGTCAATATCCCAGGACGCGTACATCTTCATCATCGAGTCGTAATAGGCCTGGCCGGCGGTGTTGTCCTTTATGCCCCAGTTACCGTGATTCCACGGACAGGGACTGGTGGTGTCAGCCGCTTCCTGCGCGGTGTAATGCGTGCCCGCGATGGGCAGGTTGGCCGCCACCACCTGGCGCGGAATTCCACGCACGATGTGAATGCCAAATTTGAGCCCCTGGGCATGAACCCAGTCGGCCAGCGGCTTGAAGCCGGCTCCGTTTGCCGCCGAGGGAAAACGATCCGGGGCGGGAATCAGCAACCCGTTCCCATTCCACCGATACTGCTGTTGCTCCACATCTTTGCTAAAGGGATTTGCCATGTACCATCCCTCGTCGATGACCGCGTATTGCCATCCATACTGTTTGAGCCTGGCCAGCACCGTGGCGTTGGCCTTAAACTGCGCTTCATCGATGGTCAGCCCGTAGGCGTCCCAACTGTTCCACCCCATCGGAGGCGTTGGCGCGAGCATCTGTGCATGGCTGAGGGTGGCGGCGGAAAGCATGGCGGCGAAGACGGCGGGCAGAAAGCGTTTGCTCCTGAACATGCGTCAACGTATAGCACAATCCAATCGGTCATGGGGAGACATCGTTCACTGTTGGCATCCGGTTCCATCGCGCAAGTACAATGGCGGGCATGAATCGGCCACCGTATACCCGCCGTGAGTTTTTGCAATCCACGGCCGCCGCCGGCTCCGGCGCCGCGCTTGCCCGCGTTGCCCCCGGAGCCTTGTGGGGCCAGGCTCCATCCGCGCTTGCTTCCGTGTCCGTCCCGGCGTGGGCTTCGCGCCCGATGCGCTGGTTCCAGCTCACGCTGGTGGAGAATGATCCCGTCCACTACGACCCAGCCTTCTGGCTCGACTACTTCAAGCGCACGCGCTCAGAGGGTGTCTGCCTGAGCGGGGGCGGCTGCGTGGCCTACTATCCGACTGAAATTCCTTTCCACCACCGCAGCGCGTGGCTCGGCAACCGCGACGTGCTGGGCGAACTGATCACAGGCAGCCGCCAGCAGGGCATGTCCATCCTGGTCCGCACCGATCCGCACGCCACCTACAACGACGTCAAGCAGGCGCATCCCGACTGGATTGCCGTGGATGCCGAAGGCAGGCCGCGCCGCCACTGGGCGTCGCCCGAGATGTGGCTGACCTGCGCCTATGGCCCCTACAACTTCGAGTTCATGACCGCGGTGCATAAGGAGATCATGACCCGCTACCGCGTGGATGGTCTCTTTCATAACCGCTGGGACGGCGAGGGCATCTGCTACTGCGTGCACTGTGTGACGAACTTCCGCGCCGCGACGGGCATGGATCTGCCACGCACCACCAGCGCGCAGGATCCGGTCTACCGCGCGTGGCGGCAGTGGCGCGAGCAGTGGCTGATGAGCCTGCTCGACTTGTGGAATGCGACGATTCGCGCCGTCAATCCCGATTCCCATGACATTCCCAACGGCGGGAGCGTGGCTCTCGGCAGCCTCGATGTGATTCAGCTTGCCAACCGCGCGCCGATGCTTGTGGCCGACCGCCAGGGACGCAGCGGCCTTGCCGAGCCGTGGCTGATCGGCAAGGTGGCCAGGGAGTATCGGGCCGTGATGGGCGGCAGGTCTGTCATTGGCCTATTCAGCGTGGGTCTGGAGGAGCCTTACCGCTGGAAGGATAGCGTCACGAGCAACGCCGAGATCCGCATCTGGGTCTTCGACGCCATCGCCAACGGCATGATTCCCTGGTGCAGCAAGTTTTCAGGAACCCTGCATGACGAGCGCTGGCTCGGCGGCGTCGAAGACATTTACGTGTGGACTGAAAAGAATCGCCAGTATCTTGCCGAGCGGCAACCGCTGGCGCATGTGGGCATGGTTTACTCCCAGCAGACGGCGTGGAATTACGGCGGCAAAGAGGCGCAGGCCAAGGTGGAGAACTATGCTCTTGGCTGGTGCCAGGCGCTGATTGAGTCGCGCATTCAATTTGAAATGGTGCATGACCATCTGCTCGACGCCGATCATCTGACGCCTTACAAGACGCTCATCCTGCCCAACATTGCCGCGCTCAGCGATGCGCAGTGCGATCAGTTGCGCGCATTCGTCGCCCGCGGCGGCAACCTCATCGCCACTTATGAGACAAGCCTCTATGACGCGTCAGGCGCGCGGCGCAAGAACCTGGGTCTGGCCGATCTCTTCGGCGTCGATTGGACGGGAAAGCAGGAAGGGCCGATGCGCAACTCCTACATTCGTCTTGAGCACAAAGCGCTGCCGCACAGCCCGTTCTTCGCCGGCCTTGAGGATGCCCCGCGCATCATCAACGGTGTCTATAGGATTGAAGTGACGCCGCGCGAGAAATTCGCTGAGACGCCTTTCACGCTCATCCCCAGCTATCCTGACCTTCCCATGGAGGAGGTCTACCCGCGTGTGCCGCGCACCGATATTTCGTGCCTGTATCTGCGCCAGCCAGCCGGGCGAGTGGCTTATTTTCCCTTCGAGATTGATCGCACTTTCTGGGACGTGCTCTGCGCTGATCATCTGAAGATGATGCGCAACACCCTCCGGTGGACTACCAGCGAGCCGCAGGCCGTTGAAGTGGAGGGCCCGGGCTTGCTTGAAGTGACCGCATGGCGGAATCCGGCGTCGTTCACCGTCCATCTTGTGAATCTCACCAATCCAATGACGATGAAGGGGCCGTATCGCGACTTCTATGCGGTGGGACCGCTCACCGTGAAGCTTAAACTGCCGGCTGCTGTGCGCGCCAGACAGGCGCGGTTGCTGGTCGCCGATAAGCCTGTTGCCATGGAATGGTCGGGGTCTGCGCTCACGTTGCATGTGCCTTCGGTCCTCGATCACGAGGTTGTGGCCATCGACATATAATCTCTTCGAGGCTTTTTACCGGGAGCAGAATGAATCGCCGCGAGATGTTGAAGCTCTCTTCCTATGCTGTGGCCGCGGCTTCGGCGCCAGCGGTTGCCGAATCCGCCGCGCCTTCCGGCGGTGGGATTGTTGCGCGCTGGGATTGTATCGAGCTGTCCTTTACGGGGCCTGCGTCGGGGAATCCGTTTGTCGATGTCGCTCTTAACGCTTCGCTCCGCCACAAGAACCGCGCGCTTACGGTGGAAGGGTTCTATGACGGTGACGACTCGTATAAGGTTCGTTTTATGCCTGACGAACTGGGCGAGTGGACCTGGACGACAGCGAGCAACAATCCGTCGCTCAACGGCAAATCGGGGGCGTTTCTTTGCGTCGCTCCGGGCGAGGGCAATCGCGGGCCGGTTTCGGTGCGCGACGACTACCACTTTGGCTACGCGGACGGCACGCCCTATGTCGAATGCGGCACCACCTGCTACGCATGGGCCTTCCAGGCCAGGGAGACGCAGCGGCAGACCATCGATACGCTCTCGACGTCGCCCTTCAACAAGCTGCGCATGTGCATCTTTCCCAAGTGGTACGAGTTCAATCGCCAAGAGCCGCCCATGTATCCATTCCCGCGCAGCGGCGGCGTAAATGATTATTCCCGGTTCAATGCGGCCTACTTCCAGCACTTCGATCGCTTGATCCTCGAACTCCGGCACATCGGCGTGCAAGCTGATCTCATCCTCTTTCATCCTTATGACAAGTGGGGCTATCAGTCGATGCCGGCAGAAGTGGATGACCGCTATCTGCGCTACGTGATCGCGCGCTTCAGCGCCTATCGCAACGTGTGGTGGTCGCTGGCCAACGAATATGACCTGATGAAGGCCAAAACCAACACTGATTGGGACCGCTATGCGCGCATCGTTGGCGACTATGATGCGTTCGGCCATCTCCGCTCCATCCACTACTCCCGGCATCAGTACGAATACTGGCGCGGCTGGTGCAGTCACGCAGGCGTGCAGGACTCACGCATGGACCTGGGCGCGAGCTGGCGTCAGGACTGGCGCAAACCTCTGGTCTTCGACGAGTGCAGGTATGAGGGCAACATTGCTTCGCGCTGGGGCAATCTTTCAGGCGACGCCATGACGCGGCGCTTCTGGCAGGCGACGGCGCAGGGAGCCTACTGCGGCCACGGCGAGACGTACCTCTGGCCTGACGGCATCCTGTGGTGGTCGCATGGCGGAGTACTTCACGGCACCAGCCCCGCCAGGATCGCTTTCCTGCGCAAGCTGCTGGAAGAAACCATCGCGCTTGGGACCGGGCCGATAGGCTTTACGTCGGTTGCTGAAGACCCCATGGGCGCGCGCCGAACCAACGACTCGGTCATCTTCTATTATTTCGACGAACACCAGCCGGCGGAGCAAACCTACCTGCTGCCCGCGGGCAAAACCTACACCGCCGAGTACATTGATACGCTCAAGCTCACGCGCACGCCGCTTCCCGGCGAATATTCGGGCAAAGCCACGGTGAAATTACCCGGCACGCCGTGGGGCTCGCTGTGGTTTCGCGAGAAGGGGGTTGTGTAGTGAGAGCGAATGCTTGAATCTTGCATGTCTCTGGGATGCAAGGTATCGACCCTGAAAATGACCAACTGAGGGCCCTAATTCATGAGGATTTCTGAAAGCATCAGCAGGCGCAGTCTGATCAAATTGATGGCACTGGCCAGTCCGGCAATCTGCGGATCAACATCTCTACTTGCCGGCGAGGCAACAGCGCAATCCGCGGCCGCAAAGCCGGCAGGGAAGCACCCGCGCCGCCCACGTCTTTTCTATAACGCAGAGTCGATTGCGCAGATGAAGCGCCTGCTTGCATCCAACGCGAGCCTGGATGCGGCGATCAAGGAGCGCGGTGACCACCTGTTAGCCGCCGAATTCGTCACGGAGAAAGTGGCGGAGATCGGTGGCGGCCAGCAGGCGAACTATATTACTCCAGCGCTTCAGATACAGGAGATGGGACTCACGCTCGGTCTGCTGTATCATCTCACCGGCGACAAGCGCTATGCCGAGAAGCTGCGCCAGGCGATGCTCTACTACGCGAGCTACGAGCGCTGGGCGGGACCCGGCCTGATCACGCGCTTTCTGCCGTGGCACTCCGAACTGGATACAACCACCTTCAGCATCGGCTTTGCCGCGGGCTATGATGCGCTGCACGAGTATCTCTCCGAGGCCGACCGCAAAACCATTGCCGAGGGGATGGTTCGCCTTTCCATATTGCCCACGCTTGACGACTGGATTCTTCCGGGCGCGCGCGTTCATGCGCTCGACTCCATGGGCCACAATTGGTGGGGCGTTTGCGTGGCTGGCGGCGGCTTGTGCGCGCTGGCCCTGCTGGGCGACGATCCGCGCGCGCAGCAGTGGATCGATGCCGTGGATGCGGGCTATGAGGAGTGGTTCACCTATCCGGGCAATATCCTGCAGAATCGCATGCCGACCTTCGAGCGCTCGGGGCCTTCTTATGAAGGTGTCGGATACACCAACTATGGCGTATCGGAGTATCTGCACTACCGCTTCGCCTGGCAGAATACCTTTCCCGCGCGCAAGGCTGCGCACCTGGAGCCGCTCGATCACCTCGCAACATTCTTTCTGCAGACGCTTTATCCCACGTCCACGGGCTTTCTATCGGTTAACTTTGAAGACAGCAGCCTTCACGGCGACTCCACGGCGACGATTCTTCTGCTCGTGGCTTGCGGTCTGGGCACGCCGGACGCGGCGCGCTATCTGGCGCGGGTGCATACGCAGCCGAACGATGTGCTGCTCTCGCTGTTGAGGCTGCATCCTCAGCCAACAGGCCGCGGGGAAGCGCCGACGTCGATCATGTATTCGCGGATGGGCTGGGCCATGATGCGCTCCTCGTGGCAGAACGACGCCATCATGCTGGCGATGAAGTCCGGTTACACCTGGAACCATGCGCACGCGGACGCCGGCAGCTTCATCCTCTTCAAGCAGGGAAAGCCGCTGATTATCGATTCCGGCACGTGCAGCTATGGCAGGCGCGAGTACACCACCTACTATCGCCAAAGCCGAGCGCACAACGTGATCCTCTTCAACGGCCAGGGCCAGTCGCCCGAAGATCTCGACCACGGCTGCAAGTTTCCTGGCCATGTCTACTCGCTGATTGACGGCCTGGGCATGAAGTACGTTTATGCCGACGCCACCGGTCCCATGGCCCGCTGGTTTTCGCGCAACTACCGCAACTGGCTTTGGAGCGGCGACGTGGTTCTGATCTTCGATGATCTGCGCGCCCACACCGCCGGCCCGCTGCAGTGGCTGCTGCATTTCGATGGCGCATACACGGCGAACGCCGATGGCAGCCTTACATTGAAAAACGGTCCGGCCGAAGCTGTCGTCAAGATGCTCTATCCGGCGAAAAACCAGCATCACGAAGAGACCGGTCTGGCAGACCATGATCCTGACAAAAAGATTCCATACCTGGTCTTTACTTCTGATGTTCAGGATCGCCTGCGCCAGTTCATTACCGCGGTCTGCCTTGATCCAGCGGCCAAGCCTGAATTCGAGATCCTGCAAGGACGCGATTACATCGGCGTGCGCGTGACGGGAAAGAACACCGTGGAAGAGACCTATCTGAACCTGCGCGCAATCGACGGATCGATCCACATGAACAGCGCGGTACAGATGGGGGACTGGCTGACAGATGCCTACATCCTTCAGGTAAGCCGCCCGGCTAGCGGTGGCGCCGAGGCGCAGCGCTACTTTGTGAGCGATGGAAGTTACCTGCGCCACGGTTCTGTGAGCCTGCTCGAATCTCTCATCAAGCTGACAGCGTGCTGGCGGCGGGGCGAACCGCTTGAAGTATTTACCGACGACAAATCGCCTGCGTTTCAGCTTGCCGCCGAACAGGCTCCCGAACGCGCCCTGATGAACGGCAAGCCTGTTTCTGTTACGTTTGACCGGCAGAGAAAGCTGGCCACGTTCAGACGTATTGGCTGAGCGACAGTAACCGCAGGTTCCCACCGTGGCGGGCTAGCTTTCGGCCCCCCAGTTCGCCGCGGTGGATCCTGCTCAGCATAGCGGTCTTCTGTGCAGGGACATTTCAGAAAGTGCACACTGGACTACTGCTGCGGGAACGCCTGCAGCGAAGTGACGGGGCCTCTCGCAGGACCCAGGAAAGCAGGAGGCTATTGCACCAATGCCGTGACGGGCTTTTCCTTTTCCAGGGTCTGGGGCGACAAGGGTTTCCACAGGTCAACCCTCGCTTCCTGGAACGGCAGCGACAGGCCCTTGTCACCAGACCGGAAAAAATCCCGGCCTGCTCCGTTTCCTTTTCCTTCCGCAACCTTAACTGCGCGTTCAACGGCCGCGAGGAACTCCGCAGGGTTGAATCCATTGGTTACGCACTCGTCGTAGAGTTGATCCTCGAGCGACGGATCGGCTTGGCTGACGAGCAGGATTCTTGCCCGGGGCCAGCGATGTCTTACATACTCAGCGACAGCTTGCAGCTGGAAGCTCCCGAGCGAGTCACTCAGGACGACGACCTCCGGTTCGCAATCGAGCTCGAGGCCGAATACTTCATGAGGAGTACAGGCGGCTTGCGGCGGGCCGTATGATCCGGATAGGAGCAGCCATCGGGCTTCGAGGCAATGCGGGTCCGGGTCGACAAGAAGTGCGGTTCTTCCTCCGAATCGCTCCAGGCGCAGCGCGACGCAGAGAGGAGTAATGCGGTTCAATTGCATCTTTCACCTGCCATTTCATTGAACTTCTCGGTGATCGGAGGGACCATCTCCGAAAGCAGTAGTGCTTCGCGGCCGCGCATCAAGGCGGATAATTTCCGCGCCAGGGCCATGTCGATTCCTTCATTCCGGTAAATTGCCACTCTGCTCGTGTAGGGAATCCAGGGCAGAGTCTCTTCCAGTTCCTCAAGAGAGACGGCAAGTTGGCTGGGCGTATGTGTGTTGCTAGCCGGCGTGGGGCCGCCATCGACGAGATGAAAGAGCACCAGGTCTGGGTCGGTGGTAATCAGATGCGACAACTGGGTAGCGCTTATCCAATGCAGCTTGTGCATCGCGTGGCGCGGAATCCTGGTACTCGTACTGACGCTGACGGCGCTTCTACTCTTCTCCCGTGGCCTCGGAGCCGCTGCTACCCGCTGCGGCATGCGAACCGGGACCATTCGATAGACGAGGAGAACGGCGATCGCGGTTGTGAGGCAAAGTGCGATGAATTCTGATGTGGTTACCATGGAACATCCTCCCGAAGCTCTCACCTGCGTTGCGGTGGAGCTTCGACTCTTGGCTGCCGGACTCCTGGGAGCCAGGGACAATCATCACGGTGCGCGGGCACCGCACGGTCGAGGATCAACTGCATTTCTCGCAAGATTGCAGGGTTGTCGATCTTCCGGAAAAGGAGGGCCGTTTGAAGAACGGCTGTACCAACTCGGCTACATCCAATCGCCATCCGCCATTACGAAAAATGCTCTATGCGTTTGCCGGGGGCGGTTTGAAATAGAGCGCATGCGGATACGGGGGAACAAAGACCGGATCATGCCTGCCGGTGTTGAGGCGCCAATAAAGAACAAACCTTATCTGACAGGAGGAAATTTCTTTGGCGCTCAGGAATCTGAAGCGGGTGCGATTCGTGCATGGCTCCAGTGTGCCGGCCTTTCGATTTGGCTGCTCATCCTGAAAAAGGTGAGAGCTCCGGTCCGCATGGAGGCTGGCTGGCGCCGTGAGCCTGGTCAACCTGGCATGAAAACCCCATGCGAAGACCGATCCGCACAGCAAAAGCACAAGGGTGGGAAGTACCGGAGAGCTTTGCCGTTTTGTCAGCATGGGTGGCATCTTGAAGCCCCCAGCGCACGCAACGCGCGAACAGGATCTAAAAAGTGAATGCATCTTAGTCCCATCGCTCTGCTTTGCGCAAGGAAATTGTGTAGAAAATGAGCGGATCATGTCTTGCCCGGCCGGAATGCAACCGAACGCCTGTGTCAAGATCGCTTTAAGCAATCAAAAATCTTGCGGCTGTTTTTGTTCTCTGGTGCTTTGACGGTTCGTTTGCAGAAAAGTTTTCCACAGGCTGTGCGGGTCCATTGATGGGTGGTGGGCACTCCCGTGGTGCGGCAGGGCAATCGCATGAAGGGTGTGAACCATGAGAAGCAATGGTTTTGAAAGGGCATGCCTGTCCGTGCATGCGTTTGCCCTGCGTGGTGAGCCAGTCGTAAAGGCGCGTGCGCGCCGTAATTGAGGTAAGCTGTTGCGAGGAGTTCCTCAGTGAGATTTCGAGCAATGTGGCGCATGGGCCTGGGCGCGCTCCTGCTGGCGCTTGGGCTGGCCGGCGTTCCGCAGCCTTTGGCTGGGCAAGGAAGAGCGGCTGGACCGGCGTTGCCGGTGATTCACGCCGATCACGGGCCGAACTCGGCCAGCGCGCAAGACCGGCATTATGTCGTTCTTGTTTCGCTGGACGGTTTCCGCTGGGATTATGCCGCGCGCGATGGGGCCACGCACCTTCTGGCGCTCGGCAAGCAGGGCGTCTGGGCGCCTGAAGGGATGATTCCGAGTTATCCTTCGCTTACCTTTCCCAACCACTTCAGCATTGTCACCGGCCTTTATCCCGATCATCACGGAGTGGTAGCCAACAACTTTTACGATCCGGTTCGCCGCGCCCGTTTTACAAGTTCAGATCCCAGGGACGCCGAGGACGGCTCCTGGTATAGCGGCGTCCCGCTATGGAGTCTGGCGGAAAGCCAGGGCATGAGAACCGCGTGCCTTTTCTGGCCTGGCTCCGAGGCGACAATCGCCGGCTTCCGTCCCAGCTATTACCTGCGTTACAACGACAGAATCAGCGATGCAGCGCGCGTCCGGCAGGTGATTGCCTGGCTGCATTTGCCTCCGGCGAAGCGCCCTCATTTCATCGCGCTTTACTTCTCGGAGCCGGATCATGAGGGCCACCAGTTTGGTCCGGATGCGCCTGAAACCAGGGCGGCGATGCTTAAGATGGATGCTTTGGTCGGCAAGCTCAAGGCCGGTCTGGATGCCACCGGGCTGCCCATCGATCTGGTTGTCGTCAGCGATCACGGCATGGCCAAAGTCGAGGGCGGATGGATCACGCTGGACAAAATCGCCAACCTGAAAGGGTTCGAGACCTCGGGCCCGCTGCTCTATGGAGAGACGGAGCAGGACCGCCAGCGCGTTTACGACGAGATCAAGAAGGCGACCTCGGAGTTTGTCGTCTATCGCCACAAGAACATGCCGGCCGAGCTGAACTACCGCACGAATCCGCGCGAGGGCGATCCGATTGTCGTAGCGACGGGACCGTACGCGATTCGCGCGCGCACGCCTCCGGCGGGAAGGCCCGATGAACCGCCTACAACAGGCATGCACGGCTACGATCCCTATCTGGTTCCTGCGATGAAGGCGAGCTTCTTTGCCGCCGGACCAGATATTCTTGAAGGGAAGACGGTTGCGCCATTTGAGAATGTGAACTTATATCCGTGGATTGCCCATATGCTGCGGCTAACCCCGCCTAAGACCGATGGCAGCCTGAATATTCTGTCCGGAACCCTCCGGGACAATGGCGAAGTACCGGAAAAATAGAAGGAGCAGGGAAGAATGAGTGCAGTTTTGGGAATTGACGGAGGGGGCACGCGCACCCGGGCTTCGATTGTGAACGGCGCAAGGGTGCTGGCGCATGCCGAAGGGGGCTCCATCAAGCGGCTGCGCGTGGGCGCGGAAGCCGCTGAAGAAAATATGCGGGCCATTCTTAAGGAGACATTTAGTCAGGCGGGGATCAGGGCCGTACGAGCTGCATCATGCGGCGTGGCCAGCGCGACCATGCCCGGCGTGAGCGAGTGGATTACCGCTGTTTTCAATGATTTTGGAGTGGAGCGATCCGAGGTGGTGGGCGATGAGGTGATTGCCCTGGATGCCGCCTTTCGCGGCGGGCCGGGAATCCTGCAGATTGCCGGAACCGGCTCGAATACCATTGGCCGCGCGCCGGACGGCAGCCGCGAGTCCGCGGGCGGGTGGAGTTCGCGCCTGGGCGATGAGGGATCCGGCTATTGGATCGGGTTGCACAGCGTGCGCCGCGCGCTTCGCGCTTATGATTGCGAGGAGCCGACGCAAGTTTTGAAGAGAGTTGGTGAAATCTGGGGAACGCCGTCCATCGACGAGCTGGTGAATGTGGGCGATGGAACGCCGGGACCGGACTTTGCCGCTCTGGTGCCTGCCATCAGCGAGTTGGCGGAGGCCGGCGATCCGGTGGCGCTGGGAGTGCTGAAGCAGGCTGCGGCCGACCTGGTGGAATTTGTGCTGCTGGTGCGCTCCAAGCTGCGCAGGAAGCACAAGATTGCCGGCGAGGTTCCAGTGGCTTGGACGGGCAGCGTGATCGAGAAGATGCCTCTGGTCCGCAACGCCTTCTTCGCGGGGCTGCGCGCTGTTGCGCCGGAGATGCCGGTTGGCCAGGAGGCCGTGGTTTCACTGGAGGGCGCCGTGTGGCGGGCAATGCGGCTGGCCGAAGCGGCAGGTTAGAGGCGCGCTACGCGGCAACCGGCTCGCCGTTGTGAATGGCCGTGAGTAACTTTCCTGCTGAGTCCACTGCAACCAGATGGGCGGGCTGGCCGACGGCAAGGCTGCCGGCCCGGTCACATAGGCCGGTCATCGCGGCGGGGTTAGAGGTGAGCAGCCGCAGCGCCTGATCGACCGGAGCCCCGGCAAACGCGACGAAGTTGGCCAGAGCGCGGTCCAGTGTGAGGACGCTGCCGGCCAGTACGCCGCGCGCCGTGGCTTTGCCATTGGCCACCTGTACCGGAAATCCGCCCAGCAGATACTCGCCGTCAGGCATCCCGGTGGCAGTCATGGCGTCGGTGATAAGAATGGCTCGCTCCGGTCCCTTGGCGCGCCACCAGAGTTTGACGGCGGGGGGCTGGACGTGGATGCCGTCGCAGATCAGTTCGGCATAAAGGGAATCGTTGGTGAGAACCGTGCCGAGGATGCCCAGTTCCTGGTGGTCGAGCGGGCGCATGGCGTTGAAAGTGTGCGTGGCGCTGACAGCTCCAGCGGCAATGCAGGTGCGGGTCTCGGCGGCGGTGGCGTTGGAGTGGCCCATGGAAATGCGGACACCGCGCGCGGTGGCGTGTGTCGCCAGCTCAATCGCGCCGGGCAGCTCGGGCGCCAACGTCATGAGGCGCACATGGCCCCGGGCAGCCTCGAAGAACCGGTCGAAGAGGCGAATATCGGGCGCCAGCAGGAGTTCGGGCGGGTGAACGCCGCGTTTCTCATGGGACAAAAACGGTCCTTCGAGGTGGATGCCGACGGGCAGAGCCACGGGCCGCTCATCGGCGCCGCCGGCGCCGATGAGCGCGGGATTTTCAATGATTTTGGCGATCCCCTCAACCGCGCGGAGGGTCGCGTCGACGGACGCGGTGACTGTTGTAGGCAGGTAGTTGGCGGTTCCATGCCGCGCCAGGAAGGCGCCGATGGCGCGCAGCGCTTCTGGCGTGCCCTCCATCGAGTCGTGGCCCGCGGCGCCGTGAGTGTGCACATCAAGAAAAGCCGGCGCCAGAGTGGCGCCGGGATAGTGATGCACACGCTCGTTGCCTGAAGCGGAAGTCTCGGCTGAGGCGCGGTTGGAGATGGAAACAATCCGGCCGTCTTCGGCGACGATGACTGGCTCGTTGATGAGGCTGCTTCCGTCCCACAGCTTCTCCGCGGTAAGTACTGTGCGCATATCAAGAGATTATTGCAGAGGGTTCTTGCTGAAGGAAGAGCGAATTTCCGTATGCGAGCGCGATCTGCGAAGATGCGCATTGCCTTGGTCCGCCAATAGGTAG
>JAJZVZ010000045.1 GCA_021846945.1 Acidobacteriota bacterium
GATCTTCAAGATACCATCCTGTCCATGAAGGCGAAAGTCCATTCACATCCACATTAACTGCGCTGGCGCGGATGGAAGTGCCGCCGGTGGGGATGTTCTGTCCTCCTTGAACGTAGTTGACTCCGGGAGTTAGTTGAGTCAACTGCCAGAAATCACGCCCATTCAGGGGAACATCCACCATGGTTCTGGTGCCCACAACCTGTCCTATCGAAGAGGCGGCTTCTTCAAGCAAAGGTGTCTCGTTGGCAGCAACCGTTACCATGGATGTTACCCGCCCGACGTGCATCACAGGGTGAAGCGTCGCGCGCTGGGCAACCTGTAGTTCCACATTGGAAATCTGCACGCGAGCAAATCCGCCGTGCGTAATCGTTATAGAATACTCGCCAATCTGCAGATTTGGCAGGGTGAAGAAACCGCTGGAGTCACTCTTGACGCTGCGCTCCTGCCCGGTCCCAAGGTTCTTTGCGATAATGAGCGCTTCGGGAATCACCGCGCCTGAATCATCTTGGACAGTTCCCAGGATTGTCCCGGTGTTGGTTTGTGCCCACGCCGGCAGCATCGTCAACAGGAGCGCAAGAAAGAGCGCGCCGTGCATAAAGACCTTCTGGAAGGAATACGTCACTGGAGCCTGTGGCATGATCGAATCTCCTTTTTCAATACAGGAATTGAGTGAAGTTCTTGACCTCGGAAGAGTTGGTCGTTGAGAAGCTTCCTGTGTCGCGTCGATGTTTGGAGTGTGTTGGCTCTGCGAACCTGAAGCATTACCGGCATAGCCGGCTGTATGGGCTTGAAATAGGCGGGGATGCAACCTCACGCTACGAGCAGCATAACCACCCGGAACTCCATTTTTATCGAGTCTGCCCGGATGGGGTGCCGAATGCGCGGCAATGGGAAAGGCATAACTGGCATAACAGTAGAACATGCATTGACAGGAATCCTTGCAGGCAACAGGCTGGACGTAGAGTTTCAAGTCACCCATGCAAATACCTCCCGGCGCCTGAGTTCCATCGCCTGGATTCCGAATGATTCCGGCTGAATTGGAGGATTTTCCGGAATATATTCGGAATCGTTTGCAATACTATGCATCCACGGAAAATCTTGTCAAGCGGTTTCTTCGGGTGAACTTTGCCGACGGCAAGCTCAGATTGCGATGAGCCAGTGCGGGGATGAGCTGTTGCCTAGATCCGAATCCACTTCAACAAGATCAGCAGCTCATCATCATTACACATCATATTTTCATAGAGATACCCTCTAAGAAGAGAAGATGGCGAGGATCTCGCCAGCCACTTCAGCCGGAATCACGCCCGGACACGGCAGCGCCCAGTTACGCAGTTATGGCTATCGCGGCTGATTTGATCGGGTGTCTTCGATTCTTGGAAGCGATTGCGAAATGCCTGAAGATATCGTAGGCTATTGGCGGGAAGGCCTTTGGGAAAAGCTGGTTGTTGCACAAGGCCTGGCCCCCATCAGAGATGGATTTTCTAACCGTCTTCCAGTAGGTAAAAGTAATGACTGTGAGTCCTCAATGCCAACTTTGACCAAGCAAGAAGCTCCCACTTTGCGTGACGTTGCAGCGGCGGCCGGAGTTACAATCGCCACCGCTTCCCGCTCTTTGACCGGCGCCTACGGCGTCCATCCCGAGACACGAAAGCGGGTCATGGAGACTGCCACACTGCTTAACTACAAGCCCAATCGCTCTGCCCGGGCCCTTGTGACCGGGCACTCAAATGTGATTGGCCTGGTGGTGAGCGACGTGCGTAACCCCTATTTTGCCGAGGTGGCGCGCGGCGCTGAGGATGCTGCCTATGCAGCTGGATTCGATTTGCTCCTGTGTAACAGCGATCTGTATGCGGACCGGCAGATGCGCTACATCAATTCCCTGCTGGAGAAGCGAGTTGAGGGCATCATTATGAATTCGGTGGCAAATCTCTCACGGAAGGACCAAACCTTTATTGTCGATAGCGGCGTGCCGGTTGTGCTTCTGTATCAGTCGGCCGGAGGTACGCCGTTTTCTACAGTTAGCGCCGACAGCGAACGGGGCGGAGAGCTTGCAGCCGAATATTTATTGGCTCATGGGCATCGTCATATGATGTATCTGGCAGGTAGCCGTCAGCACGCCAATCTTTCCAAGCGCGCACAGGGTTTTCTACAGGTAGTGCGGCGCTTCGGGCACAAAGCGGAGGCCGGGGTTATGTATGGAACTCATACGCTGGCCGGCGGCTACGAGATCGCCCGGTCTCTTTTCCGCAAGCTCGGGAACACCACCGCCATTGCGACGGCGAACGATGTAATCGCCTTCGGCGTGATAAAGGCCGCTATCGAGTTGGGTGTGAACATTCCGCGAGATGTATCGCTTATCGGCTTTGACGATGTTGAACTCGCCTCCATTGTGCATCCTCCGCTAACCACAATACGGCAATCGAAGTACGAGATTGGCGGGGCGGCAGTCGACATTCTGTTGCGCCTCGCAGCGGGCAAGGATCGCTCGCCTGAGCATCGCGTACTTGGAGTTGAGCTGGTCGAGCGCGCCTCTGTAGGCGCACCTCCATCCGGCAGAGGCAAGAGATAGACGGCTTCCCGACCTAACGCGGCCTTTGCAGAGCTGATCCCTGAGATATTTGCTTGACAAGTATTTCCTGAATACTCGACAATTCGTCGGAAGCGTTTCCGACACCACCTTTAGCGCGCAACACCAAAAGGAGAATATTCATGCTCGATGTCACGCGCCGCGCCATCCTCAAGATGACTGCTCTAGCCTTGCCTGCTTCATGGATTTCCGGAACGGACGCACTTGCCGCGACGAAAGAGACTGCGGCACAATCCGGCTCGCTCGCTGAGTGGCTACGCTTCAACCGCACACTGATTGCCGAAGGCTTTAATCCCCCCTTCTATCCCTCACTGGATTACGAGCCGTCCAAGGCCGTGCATATAGCCCTCGACCTGAACTGCGACTCCATGCGCTATCCGGCAGCCTCCTATTACGCACTTTTCCCTACTAAATCCGGCTATCCAGTTCATCCGGAACTGCGGGGCGATCCCATGCAGGAAACCCTGAAGCTATTACGCCAAGCCGGGCTCCGCACGGTTGCCTATGTACCTCTGAATCATCCCTTCATGTCAATTGAATCAAAGGATCCACGTTATGCCGACTGGTGCAAGCGGTTCATCGATGGCTCGCCCATGATCACCTCGCACTATGGCTTTCAGCGCTACTATGAGGGCTGCCTGAATTCCCCAATCCATGAGGTGGCGACCAAACTCACCTTGGAAGTTCTTGACTATGGCTTCGATGTACTATATTTTGACGGGCCTTACCAAGGCATGAATCATGCCGCGGACTTCTGCCACTGCAAGCATTGCCAGGCGGCATATAGTAATCAATTTGGAAAGCCAATTCCAGATCAGAGAACTTGTTCGCTCTCAGAATACCTGCAGTACCACAAGTGGATGCGCGATGACGTGGTTCTCGCCTTCTTTCGGGGATTGCGGCAGAAGATCCGGGAAAAACGGGACATCCCGGTGCTCTTCAATGACACATCGCTTCTGTCCCGGCGGGAGTGGCGAGCCCGGGGCATTCCCATTACCGATGGATTTATGTTCGAGGCCGCTGAAACCCCGGAGGAAAAACTCTTCAACCTCCAACTCGGCAGATCAACGGGAAAGATCATCTGGACTTACATGGGCAGCCATACCGAATACAACCGGGAGCACCTGAAGAACAAAGCTGTGCGTGGCTGGTTTAGTTATCCGTTGGAAGAGCAGGAAATGTTAATAGACGGCGCCACTGCCACAGCGGCAGGGGCGGGGTGCGTCTACTGGGGACTTTCGCGCTTCTTTTATCAGCCGGATTCGCCGCTCCATTATGACAGCGGCCGCTATGTGAAAGAGATCTTCACGTTCCAGCAAAAGCATGCACAAGTGCTGCGGGGACTGAATTCACGACCGCAGGTTGGCATTCTCGTCAGTAGTCAGACAATAGATTGGTACAACGGAAGCAAGTTCGTGCGCAGCGCTTACGCCAACTACTACCACGGGGCCTTCGATCTTCTGAAGTCGCTGTCGATTGAGTCGGAGCCTTTCTTGGATTGGCGTATGAGGCCGGAACTGCTTGCCCGATATTCCATGATCTACCTGCCTAATGCCGCTTGTTTAAGCGATGAACAATGCGTCCTGCTGAGGCGCTACGTGGAATCGGGAGGCATACTTGTCGCAACACATCTTTCATCGATTGCCGATGAACATGGACGCGTTCGCGACCAATTTGGTCTTGGCGATGTTTTTGGCGCATCGTTCCTGCAGGCCGAGCCCTTCGAGTATCCCGATCTCTATCTGAACCCCCTGGATGGGCCATTGATCCCGCAAGACCCACAGGTTATGTTGATCAAGACAGATGGTGGGAACGTGCGGGCTATCACACATGATCGTGGCAATCGTCGCGACCTTGGCCCAGCTGTCGTTACAAACAGATTTGGTAAGGGATATTGCATCTATATTGCCTCGGGACTCGAAGCTGTCTTCGAGGAGACGCGGATGGTCTCGGTGCGCGAGTACCTAGCTTCATTGCTATTACCTCGGCTTGAAGCCGGACGCACCTATCATCTGGAGTATATCTCGGGGGTTACCCCTCACTATATGGCATCAGAAAAGCACATCGTACTTCATCTGCTCGCCGATGTGGGCGATGAAAACCTGCATCCGCGGTCACGTGAGAGACTCTTCCCCATCCAGAACATTAAGGTGCGGCTGCGCATGCCGGGAAGAGTAAAGACGGTAACCTTGATGAGGGCTGGCGCGGAAGCACCGTTTCAACAGGACGGAGAATGGATTACCGTGCAAGTACCACGCATCTGGGTCTATGAGGCTGTCCAGGTGGATCTGGCATGAATTCCGGAACTGCGGCGTCTCCATTACGCTGGGCCATGATATTGCTGGCTTTTTTTGCCACACTGACCAATTATTTGGACAGGCAGGCCCTATCTGTTGCAGCGCCGATTTTACAGGTACAGTTTCATCTCTCGGATATTGACTACTCTCGCATCTTGTTTGCGTTTATGTTGGCTTACACCATCATGAACGGAATATCAGGTATCTGGATTGATCGGCTGGGTACCCGTGTTGGTTACGGGTTGTTCGTCGGATGGTGGTCCTTGTGTGCGCTTTTGCATGCATTTGCGCGTGGTGCTCTTTCGCTGGGTGTACTCCGCTTTCTGCTTGGGATGGGCGAGTCGGGTAACTGGCCAGGCGCTGTGAAGGTCGTTGCGGAGTGGTTTCCGCTGGAAGAGCGCTCGTTGGCATCCGGTATCTTCAACAGTGGGTCGGCTGCAGGCGCAATTCTTGCACCGCCCATCGTTGCCTTCATCGTGCTTAAATTTGGATGGCGATCAGCCTTCGCAACCGTGGGAGCACTCGGCTTCATCTGGTTAATTATTTGGAGTGGATTTTATCGCTCACCGGTTGCAAGGCTCTCGGAAACTCCATTAGCACGCCCGGTTCCCCTTCGCCGCCTCCTCCGCTCGCGATTTGTCTGGAGTTTCACCATCTCTAAGATCTTTATAGATCCAGTTTGGTATTTCTATACTTTTTGGTTCCCGGAATACCTTTTCCATAGCCGACATTTCGATATGGCTGCCATAGGCAGCTATGCCTGGATTCCGTTCTTTATCGCCGGCATCGGCAGCATCGGCGGAGGCCTAATCTCCAAGATATTTCTCAGCCACGGTATGCGCGTCACGGGAGCCCGCAAGTCTGCCGTAACGGTGGCTTCGTTGCTTATGGCTCTTGCCATACCTGCGGTGCTAGTTCAAGGAGTCGCGCTGTCCATTGCCCTTGTCTCCCTAGCAATGGCCGGCTATACAGCAGCTTTAGCCAACATGTTAGCGATGCCATCCGATGTCTTCCCGCCAGATGCCGTAGCTTCCGTCTATGGCCTGGCAAGTATGGGATCCGGTTTCGGCGGCATGGTGTTCGCGCTCATCACCGGATGGCTTGTCCAGCACTACTCCTATGTACCTGCATTTCTTCTCTTCGGTCTCATTCCATTGGTTTGCATCTTTGTCCAGTGGGCCTTCATGGGACCACTCGAACAACAACTCGAAACTGTCGAGGAGGCAGCTCCATCGTGTCCATGAATGATCATCTTCCTTTTCACGACATGACGGCTCTCATAACTGGAGCCAGCACCGGCATTGGCGCGGCAACAGCCATAGCATTCGCGCAACAGGGAGCCAATATAATCATCCATTACAATGCAAATCATGCACAAGCGGAATCCGTTCTTCAGACGGCCCAACAGTACGGCGTAAAGGCAGAATTGTTCCAAGCGGATTTGACCGCCGCGGAAGGAAGCCGCAAATTGGCTCGATACGCCAGTCAAAAGCCAGTCGACATTCTTGTGAATAACGCCGGTTCGCTCCTCACGCGCACGCGTGTACTGGACTTCACGGAAGAACTCTGGGAGCGGATGCTGATGCTGAATCTTACGAGCGCCTTTTTCCTGTCGCAAGCGGTTCTCAAAGGTATGGTCGACCGCAAACGAGGCTTTATTGTGAATATCTCTTCCGTTGCGGCGCGCACAGGAGGAGGCCTCGGGGCGCTGGCTTATTCCGCGACGAAGGCTGCTATCTCGACCATGACGAAGGGACTGGCGAAGGAATTTGCACCTCACAATATTCGCGTGAATGCGGTCTCACCAGGCACTATCGACACTAATTACCACCGGACCTTTTCAAGTCCAGAAGCGCTTGATGATGTGCGCGCTGCGACTCCACTTGCCCGTCTTGGTAGGCCAGAGGAAATTGCGGATACGGTTGTGTTTCTCTGTAGTGATGCGGCCAGCTTTGTTCACGGCCAAGTGCTTGAGGTAAACGGCGGATTTTTGATGGCCTGAGTTTTTTTGTACGCGGCGGCGCAAGCTCTCCTGGGGCACGCTTCCCCGGAAGTGACACGAGAGATTCATATCGGGTCGATTCCGGAGGACGCGCGGAAAGCGCTGGAGGGAGTCGAAAGATTGCTTGCAACCAGGGGTTCACTAATTGGACCCAAATGGACCCAAGTTCCGGACTGGCCGGAAATGCGGTCTACGCTAATTAACTGATATGGCGGGATTTAATGGTCGGGGAGAGAGGATTTGAACCTCCGACCCCCTGGTCCCGAACCAGGTGCTCTACCAGGCTGAGCCACTCCCCGAACCCATTGTTGCTGGAGCCTATCTTTGGGGTATTGCCTGGCACATCGTCCCCTTAGAAGCGCCTGCATCAGTTTAACAGAATCCTCGGACTGCGAGAGAGGATGGGATCTGAGAAAATCCTGAATTAAAAAGCCTGCGCTCCATTCGCTGCGCATCGCTGCAAAAGGCAGCTGCACCCTGCCGTCGACAGAACGCTTCACCACCGAGTCATTTTGCGGAATGCCGCACACAGCCCCTCGGAAAGGGCAAGCCGATTCACACTCCGCCCGCCGGTTTCGCAAGCGAGGTACCGCGTCGAGCCAGCTGCGGCCAAGCAGAATCTCAGGCGTACTGTAACGCGGGATGCGTCAGTCGCTCTTTCCGGAACTGCCCTGCAAGCCCGAAGGCAAATCAAGCGTCACCAGAGCAAAACGGGTCTTGCCGTCCTTGGGACTTTCAAAACCGACAATGTGCTGATGGCGCTTTGAACCTGCCTTCAGCTCCAGATCCCCTTTGCCCGTGCTGTAGTCCGCGGATCCAACCTGCACCCTGGAATTCTTGCCCTCCTCGCAGGTTAGTCCTTCCGAAGTCTGAGTGGGCGTGCCAACCGGAGCGTTGTCCTGGCAGGTAATCACATTGCCGTAACGGCTCAGGGCCTTCTTATAAAAGGCAACTACTTGATCTCTTGAATCCTGGGTGGAATAAGAGACAGCCTTTACGCGCAATTCCCACTCGCCAAAACCGAGATGCACGTCAGCCGATTTGTGATGGTCGTTATCCGTCACCAGTTGTGAACCTGGATACACAGGCAGACCCAGATCAGCAGCCGTTGTCTGATCAGTCTTTACATGCACGCCGCCGAACGGCATATCTACCTGTACGCTCTTTTCCTCGCCGTTGACGCCCTTGTCTACATGCACCCGGCATCCCGCCACCCCAGCCGCCAACGCCAGGCCAACGAGCAAACTTGCCGCTTCTCGCATCATGACACTTGCTCCCTTCCGAAGCTATACGTCAGGATCCGCGGAAAGGTTCCTTAAATCGAGCGTATCAGTGCGTCGAGTGTCCATCTTCCTTGCTGCGGGTTGCAAAAAGGATCGACACAACAAAAACAATCAGAATGACAGGAACGACAAAAAATGGGGAATCGATGTTCATGGGCAGAGCTCCTAGACGGTTTTAGAGTACCAAAAAGGGGGCGTTTTCGGCCCCCTTTTTGTGTGCTGATGCTATCATCCGCAGCCAGGGGCGGTCTTACATCTTCGGCCCGCCACTGGGGTAGTCCACTCGAATGGTCAGAATTTCATACGGATGAATCGGGACTTTGACGACGTTATCCGAAACGGTCAGCGGGCTTCCTTCCGGCGTTTCCATCAGATTGGTGACCGTCGCGCCCGTCGCTCCGGCCGGTACGTGAAACTCGCAGGTTGCGTTCTTCCCTGCCCACTCGTAGACGCGGAAGATGAGTCCCTTGGCGTCTTCCGCTTTCTTTACGGCGGTCAGCACCACGTCATCCGGCGAAACCGAAGCAAACGAGTGCTCTGCCGGCAGCGAACCGGCATGCGCCGTCGCCACCATCGCTTTGAGCGGGTAGTTGTAGTCCCAGCCGTGGCGGACAGTCAGCGCATCCTTCCACGTCCCCGCGTGCGGATAGAGCGCGTAATGGAAGTGGTGAGGGCCCTGATCGGCCTCGGGATCAGGCCATGTCGGCGAGCGCAGCAGCGTCAGCCGCAGCATGTCGCCAACGGCGTCGTACCCAAACTTGGTCTGATTCAGAAGGCTGAATCCCTGCTTGGCATCGCCCAGGTCAGCCCAGCGCATCGCCGGGACCTCAAACTGCGCCTTTTCCCAGCTATTGTTGCGCGTGGTCGACCGCTTGATGCTTCCATAGGGAATCTCGTAAGTGGCAGAACCGCTGGTCGCCGCCAGCTTGAATGCGGCCTTCAGCAGCACATGCCGCTCGTGCCAGTCGATCTGGTTATCGACATCCACCATATCGGCATCCGGCGCCAGGCTGATTGTCTGCACGAACTTCGAGCTTTGCCAGGTGCGGGCAACGCGAATGGCCGAGGGCCCCGCAACGGTCACCGTGGCGCCGCTGGTCAGCAGCGTTGGCGGCTGATCCAGTGTGCCGGGGTCGATGTTCCACGCGTCGTAGTGGGTCGGCATGTCTTTGAACGCCTGCAACTCGTTGCCGCAGCTTCCCGACGCCAACGTCTCAAAGTTGGCGCGCTTGTCGAAGAGGCTCGTGATGCAGCCCGTAGACTTATTCACCACAACGCGCAGCACCTGATTTTCAAGGACCAATGAATTACCGTCATCGGACTCAGTGCCCTTGGGCAATGGCTGCGCTCCACCGGGAGCATAATCTACCCACAGCACTTTGTACCCAAGCGCGGGCACATCCAGCGCAGGAATATTCAGCGTTACCTCACCCGTCGCGGGATTGCGATGCAGGACGGTCGCCACGGAATGTGCGGCGTCGCCTTTCTGCCCCTCCAACCGGTAAGCGGCCGGAGCTCCGGCGAGCGGAAGCTCCATCTTCACCGTCACATTTCCTGATCGTGCCCATCCCAGCGGGTTGAAGACGATGACCGGAACGCGCTCATTTCCCTTGGCCTGCGTGTCCACACGCTCGGCCACCGTGGCCAGCGCCTTTGAGCTGATGGCGTTCGTTGACATCCGCACCCAGTCATAGTCCTGCTGCGCATCTTTGTAGATAATGCCGATTCCCGAACCAGCCGCCAGGTCATGGAACTGGTTGAAGAGCACCTTCTTCCAATCTTCAGTCAACTGCGCTCCGGGATACCCGCGACCGTCCAGCCACGCCAGCGAAGACCATTTTTCGGCATCAAGCATCTCCACTTCACTGTCACGCATGTTCTGCTTGAGGGTGGCCTGGGTGGTGTAGATGCCGCGGTGATATTCGAGATACAGCTCGCTGTCCCACGTGGGAATGCTGATCTTTCCCGGCACTGGCGACGGAGGCGTGTACCCCTTGGCAATGGATTGGTAATTCCACACACGGCTGTTGGGCGCAATGTCGTTTTGAATTGACGTGAAGTAGGAGATCGCCGTGCCGAACTGGTACTTCGGCGTGATGTGACCAGGAGAAGCCCAGTGGAAGCCCTCGTCAAGCATGGCACGGGTTGGTCCGCCGCCATGATCACCGATGCCGTAAAGGTCCATCATGTTCGTGAGACCGGGAGAATCTTTTCGCGCGTTCGTCAAGTCCACAGAAAGACGGACCGGGTTCAGCGTGCGGTTTACATAATCGTGCGGAAAATAGGTCAGCACCTTTGAGCCGTCGGGCGACTCCCACCAGAACAGCTTGAAAGGCAGCTGATTTGTATCGTTCCAGGCCATCTTCTGTGTGACAAAGTAATCGACACCGCTCTTTTTGTAGATTTGCGGCAGTTGCCATGTGTACCCAAACGAATCCGGGTTCCAGCCGACTTTCACGTCCACGCCGTAGTTCTGCTTATACCAGCGCTTGCCCACCAACAACTGGCGTACCAGCGATTCACCATCGGGCAGGTTCAGGTCCGGCTCAACCCACATGCCGCCCACCACCTCCCAGCGACCTTCCTTGATACGCTTTTTGATCTCGTTATTAATGTCGGGATATTTGTCGGCCATCCACTCGTTATAAGCAGCGGCCGACTGCGTGTAGGTGTAGCCGGGATACTCGTACATCAGTTGCAGTGCTGTCGAGAAGGTGCGCCTGACCACGTCCACGGTCTCGGTCCAGGGCCAGAGCCAGGCTGCATCGATGTGCGCGTTGCCGGTCAGGTGGAAGGTGGCCTGCCGCAGCAGGGGCTCCAATCCTTGAAGCCTGGCCTGAGCGGCCTTCAAACTGGCGTCGAATTTAGCCTGATCGTGGCTGTCCAGAGCTGCCATGTCCACAGTCTGGATCGCGCTGTTGAGCGTATCCATCTTTGCCGTATCACCCGGCGCAAGGCTTGGAACCAGCGCCGCGGCCGCGAGAAGCTCATCGCAAAGATCGACGGGATTGGGGCGATTCTCAGGAAAATCAATCCGGTAGGTCGCACCGCGGAAGGTCTTGGTATCGACGGTGTGGAGCAGCTTGACTGCGATGACCACTTTGTCGCCGGGCTTGGCGTCGTCGAAGAGCACAATCGGCTCCAGGTCATCGCCCAGAGCCACGCGCCGCCCGTTAAAGTAAAGAATCTGCGGCATGGGACCATTGGCGGTGGCGTGGAATTGAAACCAGATACGTGCCCCGGTCAGGTCGTAGCCGTCGAGGGTCTGCGGCACTTCAACGGTCTGGCGAAACCAGACGGCCTCATTCGGCGCTGTGGCGCCCATCGCGATCGGTTGCCACTGGCTCTCGTCTACGCTGACGGCTTCGCCGTGGGGCAGGTCGCCTGCGTGATACTTCCACGGACCATCGGGCAGTTCCTGCAATTTGGCGAGCCGGTCAACAATGGCGCGGGAAGTGGGCGGCAGATTGGCGGCGGCCTCGGCCGAAGGTCCGCTGCGTTGAGCTTCGGCGCGGCCGGAAAACAGAAGGAGCCCTGCGAGCAGGAGGGACAAGACAAGGATCGAGCGGTGCATTTTGAGAGCAAGAATCATGGCTGATTTCCCTACCGAAAAATCTTAGGCCATCAGCCCGGCCCTTGGCTCGTTCCCCTGTTGAAAAGCCACCCCAAAGGGTAAATTATGCGTCACGGCATCCCATTCCGGGCACTGTGGACCAGCCGCTTGCGCAGAAGCGGAGTGTGTGGAAAGACCGGGCGGCAAGTACGGCTGTATCAGGCGCCCGGGCGAGGCCAGCGTGCTTCAATCGTCGTCCCAATTCCGCCGCGAGGGCGGAATTCGCCGCGGACGGCGGCCCAGACAGGATCACAGGCTTTCACCACGTCCTCCAGGACCTGGTTCACGATGTTTTCCTGGAAGATGCCCAGATTGCGGTAACAAAACAGGTACTCTTTGAGCGATTTCAGTTCAAGGCAGCGCTCGCGGGGCATGTAGCGGATGGTCAATGTGCCAAAGTCGGGCAGACCTGTCTTAGGGCAAACAGAGGTCAGCTCCGGATCGTCAATTCTGATCTCGTAGCCCGGAAACTGATTCGGCCAGGTTTCGATCGCGGGAAAAGCAAAGTCGAGGCCGGCTTTGGCATGCTCCTCGGTGTAACGCTGCGAATTGCCTGTTGCTTGTGCCATAGCATTATTGTACGGGGCGGCGTGCCAGCCTTCGCGGCAGGCAGCCAAAGCAATCGCATGAACCGCGCAAATCCGGGCTCTACTCGCCGCAGCGAGAAGAATCGCTCCATGTCAGCCGTTGTTTTGAAAGGGTACGCACCTTCGCTGTATCTTCCTTGCGCGAATCGGGCATGCCGCTTACACTACGCGTCATCGGCAATATTGGAATAGTAATCCCGCCCTATCTTTCTGCCATTCGACGCGTATCGCGCCAGGCGCGCGATCCTCAACTTGTGCGCTACATAGCCCGCGGTTGTCGCCAGCACTCCCAATCCGTACTTCACGCTGCGCCGAAAGTTGATGGAGGACGCCTCTTCAAAATACTTCGTCGGGCAGGAGATCTCGCCGATCCTGAAGCCGAACATCACCGCCTGCGCGATCATCTGGTTGTCAAAAACAAAATCGTCCGAGTTCTCCAGCAGCGGCAACGTCAGCAGCAGTTCCCGCGAAAAGGCCCGGAAGCCGGTGTGATACTCCGACAACTTCACGCCCAGAAAGAGGTTCTGGAAAGCCGTCAGCATCCGGTTCGCGACATATTTGTACAAGGGCATGCCGCCCTTCAACGCGCCCCCACCAAGAATCCGCGACGCCAGCACCATGTCATATAATCCGCTGGCCACCATGCTCGCCATGGCTGGAACCAGCAGCGGCGTGTACTGGTAATCGGGATGGACCATCACGACAACCTCGGCGCCGGCAGCCAGGGCCTCGCGATAGCAGGTTTGCTGGTTGCGCCCGTACCCGTAGTTGGCGTCGTGTACAAAGGTGCGCACTCCCAATTTCCGTGAAAGCTCCGCCGTATAGTCTTTGCTCGAATCGTCTACCAGGATCCGGATGTCCACCAGCTCGGAGAGTTCGCGGACGGTCTTCTCCAGTGTCTTCTCGGCGTTGTAAGCAGGCATCACCACCGCGACTCGTTTCCCGTTGATCATCTTCCTTACCCCGCAATCTCAACATGCTCAAGCTAAGAACCAGCCGTTAAAGCCATGCCAAGGCATGGCTGAGCAGCTTTGCATCGGCGCACGAAACTCTGTGAATAGGGTAGCCACTTTCTCGCTCGCGACACGATCTCAACCCCTCGACTTGAGCGATCTCTGGTCCCCACGCTTGGTAAGTTACCCGCCGGTTCGCAACCAGAAGCGAGATGAATATCGAGATTTCAGACTTCGCCTCGCGGTTCGAATACACATCATAAGTACACGCTGAGCATTTGTGAATGCTCCACCGCCAATTTGCCGATAGAGCATTCGGCCGGCAAGCACCGTCAGCGATTGTTACATCGGCTTGTGGCCACCGGATGCGCGCCTCTATTCGGGTGAACCCTCAATGCACAGGTTCAGAGCCAAGTCACACGCACACACCGAAGCTGGCATTGCGCTGGCCATGACCGGTCGCCTCTGCGACGCTCTCCGCCACTTCGAAAAAGCCGAACGCCTGAGCCCCAACCCTAAACTGGAGCAAGTGATCGCGGATCTGCGGGCACAGTTGAAGTGAAGTGATGGCGGGACAACCCCAGAGGCCCTCTCCGGTCTAACGTCAGAGACATTCCCGACCGCCGCAGCGCACCCGCCTCCTTTAAACAGGACGCCAATGCGAGGCGAAAGAACGCGTTGCAGGCGCCAAGCGATGCCCCTGAATTCCCAATCTCGGTTAAGTTTTTCAATTTCAAAGAATTCTTATGCGCAAAATGACGAAAATAACGGTACAATCCCCTCAAGGAGACCCATGGCGGAAGATATTCTACTCACTTGCAGCGACTGCGGGCAGGACTTTACCTTCAGCGCTGCCGATCAGGCGTTCTTTCAAGAACGCGGTTACTCGACCCCAAAACGTTGTAAGGCTTGCCGGCAGGCAAAGAAAAACGATCAAGGGGGGGGAGGCTACCGCTCGGCTCCGGCTCATGGAACATCCGTGATTTGCTCGGGTTGCGGCCAGCCTACAACCGTGCCGTTTGAACCTCGCGGCGACCGCCCCGTCTACTGCAGGGACTGCTACCAGGCGCGCAAAGGCAGCGGCGGCAACTCACGCGGACGCGGCCGCTACTAGACTTCAGTCCGGTCCGGCGTTCAGCGCCGGGACCGGATTCAAGTTTCCGCAACCAGGTTGAGCAAGGCTACCCGCAGTGGGTAGGAAGCTATTTCCCTGTCCGTATGTTACTTTTGTAACTACACGCCTTCTCTTATCTTCGCTTCCGTTTCTTTCCGCTGAAAATTCACTTTATCCCCTGCCCATCTTGCGCGCGGCTTCTCCGGCAATTTTCCGCACAGGTCTTCCCTTCTCCGCCGCCAGACCGGCGGTCATCCTCGCAATCGCAGGAATTCCTTGGAGCGTTCTGTAACGAATTGGCGAGTGAGTGACTTTCTTAGTGTGAATGCCCAAATCAAGGACGCTTCATCTTATGAGTTCGCGATTTTATATGGTCGTGTCACTCGCTCTGCTGTTCGGTTCGGGCAGCGCGGCCTGCGTTGGACAACAGCCGTTAACCCTCCGCCAGGCCATTGACCAGGCCCTGGGACAAAATCCGCAGGCGGCAATCGCAGCGGCTGGAGAGAAAGACGCCAAAGCCGCGGCTGCCTTGGCACGCACGCAATTGCTGCCCCAGATCAACTTCGCTGAGGACATCTCGCGCGGAAACGATCCGGTGTATGTCTTCGGAACAAAACTGCGGCAGCAGCAGTTCACGCAGGCAGACTTTTCGCTGGACTCTTTGAACCGCCCGACGCCCATCGGTAACTTCGCCACGCGCTTTACCGGCTCGTGGATGGCCTTCGATTCCTTCAAGACGCAAAAGCAGATTCACCGCGCCGACCTCTTCAAGCAGAGCGCAGCCTCTGCCACCAAGGCAGTAGATCAGCAGATTGTGCTGCGAGTCGTGCAGGCATACCAGTCGGTGCTCTACGCGCAGCGCCAGGTTGAAGTTGCACAGCATGAGCAAGAGACCGCGGCGGCGCTGCTCACGTCCGTGGAACAACGCGTGAAAGCCGGACTTGCCGTGGAATCCGATCTGATGTCGGCCCAGGTGAATGTGGCCGCGCGCAAGGAAGACCTGATCTCGGCGCAGGGAGATCTGCAACTGGCATGGGCGGATCTGCGGAACGCAATGGGCGTTGAGAGTCTGCAGGCCTCGGAACTGAAGCCCATCGAGCCTCATGCATTTCCGCAGCCCTCGCTGGAAGATGCTTTATCTGTGGCCGCAAAGAAGCGCCCGGACCTGATGGCTCTCGGCCAGGCGCAACAGGCGCAGGCAGAAGCCGTAGGTGCGGCCAAATCGGACTTCGGCCCGCGCATCAGCACTTATGGCAACTGGGAGCAGGACCGCTCCACGTTTGCCGGCTCAGGCGGCAACAACTGGGTGGCCGGCGTGCAGCTTAGCATCGACATTATTCCCTTCGGCAAGCGCGAGCAGTTGGCGCGCGAGGACGCGGCCAAGCAGAAGCTCGATGCGCAACTGGCCTTCCAGCGGCAGCAGACGCGGCTCGAAGTGAGCCGGGCGCATATCCAGATGCGGACGGCGGCGCTCTCCGTGGATACAGCACGGGCAGCCATGGCGCAATCGGCCGAAAGCCTGCGCATCTTAGCCAACCGCTACAACGCGGGACTCGCAACGATGACCGATCTGCTGCGCGCCGGGGACGCCGAGCGGCAGAGTCAATCCAATTACTGGCGCGCAGTTTACGGAAATGCCATGGCGTATGCCGGCATGCTTTACGCGGAAGGGACACTGACTCCCGATGCGGCGGAGGATTTGCAATGAAGATACTTTTATCGAGTTGTTTGCTGGCCGCTTCCGCGGCGATGCTGGCCGGGTGCCATGAGAGCGCTCCCACGCCGCAGACAACCGTCGAGACCGTTTCGGCGCACGTCGTCGAGAGCCAGCAGCAGCCGGTTTCCGAGGATCTGCGCGCCACTGGAACGGTGCATGCAAAAGAGACGGCGGTCATCTCCGCGCAGGTCATGGGCCGCATCCAGCAAGTGCTGGTGCATGAAGGCGACAGCGTGCGCCCGGGACAAACCCTGGCGGTACTGGATGACTCAAGCATGCGCGCGGCGCTTTCTCAGGCACAGGCGGCGGTAAAGGCGGCCGAGAACCAGCAGGCAGCCGCCGCGAGCAACGCCAAACTCGCCGCCAGCACACTGGACCGCTACAAGCAGTTGCAGACGCAGAAGAGCGTAAGCCCACAGGAAATGGATGAGGTTTCGCGCCGGGCTGAAGCCGCCGCCGCGCAACTCGATGCCGCGCAGGCCCAGGCGCAAGCCGCACGCGATCAGGCTCACAACGCGAGCATCATGCTCAGTTACACGCGCCTCGTCGCCCCGTTCGCGGGCGTCGTCACGGCGCGCATGGCCGATCCCGGGACCATGGCCGCGCCGGGCGTGCCGCTGCTGCAGATCGACCGGACCGGAGCGCTGCAACTGCAGGCAAGCGTTGATGAATCGGGAATCGGCGTTGTCCGCAGGGGCAGGCGCGTGCCCGTCACCATCGGAGGGGCCTTGCCGGGTATGCAGGGAACGGTGGCGGAGATTGTTCCCGCCGCCGATCCGGCGAGCCACAGTTTTCTGGTCAAGATCGATCTGCCCGCGTCGAACCAGCTTCGCCCCGGCATGTATGGAACGGCGGACTTCACCAGCGGCACGCGGCAAGCTATCGTGGTTCCGCGCTCGGCCGTGATTCAGCGCGGCTCGCTGGTCTACGCCTATGTACTCGATGGCCAGGGAATCGCGCAACTGCGCTACCTGACGCTCGGCGCCGCGCATGGCGATCTGGTCGAGGTTCTCTCGGGCATTTCGCCGGACGAAAAACTTGTCGACCAACCCCTTGACCGCGACTTTGCCGGCAAGCGCATCGAGGTTGAGCCATGAACCAGAACCTGGGGCTGGCCGGACGGCTGGCAAAGGCATTTCTTAACTCGAAGCTGACACCGCTGTTTATCGCCACATCGCTGGCGATCGGAATCTTCGCGATCGCGGTCATTCCGCGAGAAGAGGATCCGCAAATCCTGGTGCCCATGCTCGACATCACCACCGCGATGCCCGGCGCCTCGCCGGCGGAGATCGAGCAGCGCGTAACGCTGCCCGTCGAGCAGCTTGTACACCAGATCTCGGGCGTCGAATACGTGTACTCGATATCAAGCCCCGGCCAGAGCCTGGTCATCGTGCGCTTCCTGGTTGGCACACCGCAGGAAGATGCGCTGATCAAGGTCTACAGCAAGCTCTACTCGAACTTCGACCGCATGCCGCCGGGAGTTTCGCAGCCCATCATCAAGGCGCGCTCGATCGACGACGTGCCCATCCTGGCTCTGACGCTTTGGGGCAAGAATTACACCGGCTATCAGCTTCGCGCCATTGCGGACGAGGTGCAACACAACATTGAGCAGATCCAGGACGTCTCGGAAACGTCGGTGATCGGCGGACTGCCCCGCACCATGCGCGTAGTGCTCAGCACCGCCAAGCTGAATGCCTATGGGCTGTCGCCGCTGTCCATCGCAGGCCATCTGCAGGCCGCCAATGCGCGCGTGCAGGCCGGCAGCTTTTCTGAGAACAACCAGCAGGTCCAGGTCGACGCCGGCAATGTCTTCACCAGCACCAAGGATCTTGCGTCGGTGGTGGTGGCCGTCGATCACGGACGGCCCGTCTTTCTGCGTGATGTCGCCGACAAGATCGTCGACGGCCCCGCCGAACCAGCCAATTACGTACTCTTCGGCACAACCGACATCAGCGCCGGTAAGAATCAGGCGGCGCAGCAGTATCCTGCCGCAACCATCACCGTAGCCAAGCGCAAGGGCACCAACGCCACCAACATCGCCAATGCTGTGCTCGACCGCGTGCATCAGATGCAGGGCGTGACGATTCCCAACGGCGTGAATATCACCACCACCCGCAACTACGGCCAGACGGCAAAGGAAAAGTCAAATGAGTTGCTGGAGCACCTGCTGCTGGCCACGCTCTCAGTCACGTTCCTCATTGCGCTTTTCCTGGGATGGCGCGAGTCGGGCGTAGTGCTGCTGGCCATCCCGGTCACGCTGGCGCTCACCATGTCGGTGTTCTACTTCCTGGGCTACACCATTAACCGCGTCACACTGTTTGCGCTCATCTTCTCCATCGGAATTTTGGTGGACGACGCCATTGTCGTGGTCGAAAACATCGTCCGTCACTTCCGATTGCCTGAGAATCAGCACCGTTCCTGCAGCGACGTGACCATCGAGGCTGTGGCTGAAGTCGGCAACCCCACCATCCTGGCCACCTTCGCCGTGCTGGCCGCGGTGCTGCCCATGGCCTTTGTGCGCGGGCTGATGGGACCGTATATGCGGCCCATCCCGGTGGGCGCATCCGCCGCAATGCTCTTCTCGCTGATGGTGGCCTTTGTGGTTTCGCCGTGGGCTGCGATGCGGTTGCTGGGCCGCCACCTGGGCGGCGCGCGCCTCCTCGAACCGGAACATGAGAACTGGCGCACCAGGATCTACCGGCGCGTCATGACGCCGCTGATCGAATCCACGCGCAACCGCATTCTCTTCTTCATCGGCGTGATCGTGCTTCTGCTGATCTCTGTCGCCCTTGTACCGATGGGACTGGTACGCGTGAAGATGCTGCCCTTCGACAACAAGAGCGAAATCCAGGTGATCGTCAACATGCCCGACGGCACTCCCCTGGAGCAGACGCTGCGGGTAACACAGGCACTGGGAGCTGTGCTGGCTCAGCAGTCCGATGTACTTAACTACCAGGAATATGCGGGAACCTCAGGCCCGTACAATTTCAATGGCCTTGTCCGCCACTACTATATGCGGCAGCAACCCAACGAGGCCGACATCCAGGTAAACCTGCTGCCGGCCAAGCAGCGCCACCTGCAGAGTCACGAGATCGCCAAGAAGCTGCGGCCGTTGCTCGACGCCGTCGGTGATAAGTACGGCGCCCGCATCCAGGTGACCGAAGTGCCGCCCGGACCGCCCGTGCTGCAAACACTGGTGGCCGAGGTGTACGGCCCCAGCCTTGACGGACAGCTTCGCGTGGCGCGGCAGATCAAGTCCATCTTCCAGCACACGCCCGGCGTCGTGGATACCGACTGGTATGTGCAGGATCCGCAACCGCGGCTGGTGATCCGTGTGGATGAGGTGAAGGCGGCGCAGCACGGCATCGCCGTGCAGGATGTGGCCCACGCGCTGGCGCTGGCGGCATCAGGCATGCAGATCGGGTTGCTGCACGACCCAGACGCACGTGAGCCGGTTCCCACCGTCGTCGAGATCGACCGGGCGGACCGCTCCTCCGAACAGGGTCTCCAGAACATCAAACTGCCCGGCGCGGACGGCACGATGGTCTCGCTGCGCGAGTTGGTGACCATCGAGCACACAACCATCCAGCAGTACATCTATCACAAGAATCTGAAGCGGGTTATTTACGTCACAGGAGACGTGGCCGGAGGGGAAGAGAGCCCGGTCTACGCGATCCTGAAGATGAATAAAGACCTCGACCACCTCAAGCTGCCGGCCGGTTATACTCTGGCGCGTTATAACGCGGTGCAGCCCAAGTCGACGGATCACTACTCGATGAAGTGGGACGGCGAGTGGCAGATCACCATCGAGGTCTTCCGCGACCTTGGCATCGCCTTCGCGGCGGTGCTGCTGTTGATCTACGTGCTCGTGGTCGGCTGGTTCCGTTCCTTCATCGTGCCGCTGATCATCATGGCGCCGATCCCGCTTACGCTGGTGGGCATTTTGCCGGCGCATGCCATGATGGGGGCATTCTTTACCGCGACCTCAATGATCGGCTTCATCGCCGGCGCGGGCATCATCGTGCGCAACTCGATTATCCTTGTCGACTTCATCGAGCTGCGTTGGCGGCAGGGTGTACCGCTCTCCCAGGCCGTGATCGACGCGGGCGCCATCCGCTTCCGTCCCATGCTGCTGACTGCCGCCGCGGTCGTAGTGGGCGCCAGCGTCATCCTCACCGATCCCATCTTCCAGGGATTGGCTATATCGCTGATGGCGGGCGCCATCGCTTCCACTTTCCTCTCGTGGCCGACGATTCCGATTCTCTACTACATCATTCATCGCCACCGCGAGCCGGGAATCACCTGTGAACCTACCACAGATCAAGGAGAAACCAAATGACTGTAGAACGCGCATTGCGTATGCTGGCCGGCATCATGGTGCTGTTGTCGCTCGGCCTTGCTTATTACTTCTCGCCGTACTGGCTCTGGTTGACGGCGTTCGTCGGACTCAATCTGTTGCAGTCAGCCTTCACCAACTGGTGCCCTGCCATGGCGATTCTGCGCGCCCTGGGCCTGAAGGACGCCAGTTGCGGAAAGGCTGCTTGAGGCCAAAATGCACGAGAGACGATTCTCCGCATCGCATGCTCACCGGCTCGAAGATCCCGAGCGCAAGATATGGTTGCCGCCGGCGGAAGTCATGCGGGCACTTGCATTGCAACCTGGGGAAACGGCGGCCGATCTGGGCGCGGGCACCGGCTACTTCGCGCTGCCGATGGCTGAAGCTGTCGGGCCAGCGGGGAAGATCTACGCGGTCGATGCGCAGTCCGAGATGCTCGCCCTGCTCAAGTCCAAGCTGGACCGGGAGGGGCTCGCCAACGTGGAGCTTGTGCACGCGGAGGCCGAGCGGACTGGCCTGCCCGAGGCAAGCTGCGATCTCTACTTTCTCGCCAACGTATGGCATGAGTTGGAAGATTGGGGAGCCGCTGCGCGCGAAGCTCGCCGCGTATTGAAAACCGGCGGCAGAGTCGCCATCCTCGACTGGCGCCCCGACGTCGATGCGGAAAATGGACCGCCCCTGGCGCATCGCGTCGATCCGTCGCATGCGTCGGACTATCTGCAGGCGGCGGGCTTTCAATTGGCCGATGCAGTCACGGTCGGCCGGTACTCATGGCTACTTCAGGCAAAAGCGTGATCGTCACCATGCGCAAAGACGCAAGCTCATCCACGTGTGGCCGCCACGGCCGGAACGACCGGCTCAAGGATGAGGTCTATCGCCATATGTTCCGGCTGGAGTCCCATCGGCCCGGCGCGGAATGCGATCTTGCCATTGCTCTTCTGCGCGCTTCGATAGCCGCGGACGCAGAGCCTGCAGGCCGAAGAGAGCGGCAATGGCTCAAAAAGATCTGCCCCATCTGTCTGGCCATGATTGAGTCCGCGCTGCAATCGGAAGACCACGGGCATCAGTGCGCCCAATAGTGTCCGGCAGTCGGGACGCCCGCGCAGCCGCCTTGCCCGATCACGGCGGATGGCAGCGCCATAAGGTTCCTGCGCACGATAGACGATATAATGAACTTACTTCTTGAGAGTCCCCTTCGATGCGCCCTGAACTTACTCAAGCAGCAGATTTGCTGCGCCGTAACACGCCGGAAGCCGTTGAAGAGGCCATCGGTCTCCTGCAAAACACGGTTTATTCCTTCAGCATGAAGGTTTGCGGGCACCCCGAAGATGCGGAAGACACGATGCAGGAGGTGCTCTTCCGTTCGATTGCGCATCTCTCCAAGATCCAGGATCCGCAGGCGCTCGCTGTCTGGTTGTATACCGTAACCAGAAATCGCTGCTGGCGCATGAGGCGCAAGGGCGCGGATGCATCCAGGCAGGCCTATTCCCTTGACGAGCTTATGCCGGACGACGCGGAGCTTGGACGGTTGCTGGCAGACGCCACCCAGAGTCCCGAGGGCACAGTGCTGCACGCCGAGCAGGCCCACATGCTGCATCAGGCGGTCCTGCGCATTCCCGCGCCCTTGCGCCTGGTCCTTGTCCTGCATGATATGGAGGAGCTGAACACCGAGCAGGTAGCCACGATTCTCGGCCTGCAGCCGGGGACGGTCAGGGTTCGTCTGCATCGCGCGCGCCTGGCGGTGCGCAAAGAGATGAGCCGTATCCTCGACGGCGTTCCTGCGGAAAAGGAGAGCGCAAAGGCGCCCAGGAAAAGATCGCGGAGCGAGAAAGAAGGCCGCCCGCCAGAGTGCCGCGAACTCTTCGCCAACCTGTCTGACTATATGGATGGAAGAATTGAGGCGCCCACATGCGATCAGATGCGCAAGCATATCGAGGCATGCCCGGCGTGCGTGGCGTTTCTGCGCGATTTGCGGACCGCCATTGACCGCTGCCGTTCGCTCGATATTCCTTGCGACTCCGCCGTTGCGCCCCGCCTGCGAGCCATCCTCACGCAGGAGTATTTGCGCATGCTCGGCATGCCAACGGTCTAGGCCCTGTAACGATTCGGGCCCCTCATGACTTTTCTTGAGTAAGGGAGGAGATTTTTATATATGGAAGTAAAGGTTTCACACCTCGGCCAAGTGAAGTTCGCCGTCCAGTCACGCTCGCACACGATTATTTGCGACCAGCCACAGGACAACGGTGGAGAAGATTCCGGCATGACGCCGCCCGAGATGCTGCTGGCCTCGCTGGCCTCCTGCGCGGCCTTTTATGCGGTGCAGTATCTCAAGACGCGCAACCTTGCTCAGAGCGGCGTGGAGGTCACGCTAACGGCGGACAAGCTGAAGCCGCCCGCCCGGTATGGAAACTTCCGCATTCAGATCGCGTGTCCAGTCCACCTCACCGATGAGCAAAAAGAAGCGCTCATGCGCGCTGTTCACCATTGCCCCGTGCACAATACGCTGATGACGCCGCCGGAAGTGAGCATCGACCTGACCATTGGCGAACCTGCACCGGCCCTCGATTGAGCTTCCAGCTTCATCCCGTCCTGCGGCAAGCCCGCCATTCTGCAATGTTCTAATCAAACCATGGCGAGTCTCGACAATTTCCGCCTGGTCGTCTTCCGGGCAGTCGCGGAGCAGCTCAGCTTCCGCAAGGCAGCCGAAGAGCTGTACCTCACGCAGCCCGCCGTGAGCCTTCAGATCAAGGCGCTGGAAGAGGACCTGGGAACGCAGTTGTTCGACCGCACCGGCAGGCACATCCGGCTTACCCCCGCGGGCCGCGTGCTGCTTGATTACGCGGAGCAGGTCAACACGCTTCTCATCCAGGCCGAGCACGAGCTGGCGGCGCTAAGCGGAGACCATGCCGGAAAACTGGCTCTGGGCGCCTCGACCACGATTGCCCAGTACGTTCTGCCCCATCTTCTGGGCGAGTTTTGCAGGCAACATCCTCGCGTTCAACCTACGCTCATTAGCGGCAACACCGAGCAAATTGTCGATGCGGTGCAGAAGCAGAAGATCGCGTTGGGACTGATCGAAGGACCGGCGCGCAGCCGCGACGTGAAAACAGAACCGTTCCTGAGGGACGAACTGGTTCTGATCGTCCCGATTGCGCACGATTGGGCTGAGTGCGCTTCCGTTCCCTGCGCCGACGCATGCGCGGCGCCGCTGCTGATGCGCGAGCGCGGTTCAGGCACGCGCCGCGTCATTGAAATGGAGTTGGAGCGCCTTGGCGTCAAGCGCAGCGCCCTCCACATTGTCATGGAACTCAACTCCACTGAGGCGATCAAGTCCGCGGTTGAAGCCGGCCTGGGCGTCGGCTTCGTGTCGCGCTGGGCCATTGCCAAAGACCTGAGGCTTGACCGCAGCTTCAAGGTTGTTGAAATCGAAGACCTGCGCATACGGCGCGATTTTCTGGTCACCTATGCATCGGGACCGGAACCCGCGGGCCTTGCCATGGAGTTCCGGAGATTTCTCTTCGCGCGCGCAGGCACAAGAAGATTGCCGGCCCGAAGCGGCCAGCGATAACCCACGCTTACCCATAAAAAGCGTAAATGGGTCATGATTACTTCTGCTTGGACTCCGATGTAAAGCGCACGTGACACTAGTCCTGTGTCCCGAAACGCTTTTTTCATTGGATTGATTCTTGCTGCCAGCGGCCTGATTTCGCCGCCGGTAGCGCTGGTTGGTGGTCTCATCTACGGGTTTAGCTGTGAGCATTCGTTTCAGCCCGACGCCAAACAACTGTCCAAGTTTCTGCTGCAGGCCTCGGTGGTCGGCCTTGGCTTCGGTATGAACTTGCAGCAGGTTCTTCACGCCGGCCGCTCCGGATTCGCCTACACGGCAGTCAGCATTACATTCGCGATGCTGTTCGGCCTGGCGCTGGGCAAGCTCTTTAACGTAAAACGGAGAATCTCGTTTCTCATCTCAGCCGGAACCGCGATCTGTGGCGGCAGCGCCATCGCCGCGGTCGCTCCCATCACCAACGCCGGCGAGGAGGAGCTGGCTGTCTCGCTGGGCACAATCTTTGTGCTCAACTCCGTCGCGCTGCTCACGTTTCCGGGAATCGGTACCTATCTGCACATGACCCAGACCCAGTTCGGCCTCTGGTCGGCGCTTGCCATCCACGACACCAGCTCCGTCGTCGGAGCGGCCGCGAAGTTTGGCGCGGTAGCGCTGGCAGTAGGCACAACCGTAAAGCTGGCCCGCGCCCTTTGGATCGTGCCCATGTCGGTGGGAACGGCCATGGCGCGCAAGAGCAAGGCGCGCGTGCAATATCCCTGGTTCATCCTGTTTTTTTGCCTGGCAGCCGTCGCCAACACTTACCTTCCCATATTCCGGCACGTCTATGGAGTGTTGAGGCACCTCGGCATCATCGGCCTGACGGTCACCCTGTACCTAATCGGTACAGGGTTATCCAGGAAAACCCTGCAACAGGTAGGTGTACGGCCGCTTTTGCAAGGGGTGCTGTTGTGGATTGTCGTAGCCCTCGGTTCTCTCGCGCTGATTCGGGGCGGCTGGATTCATCTTTAATGGAGCATTAAACAGGGCCTGCGGCAGATGCGTACTAAATCTTCAGTAAATTCAAGCACCTGTCGGCATGGTAAACTGATTCTATGTCAGGAATTCAGGCTAACCGCCGTCCATCCGGGCGCACCGCGCTAGCCCTTGGCTTGTGTTTCCTGGCATTTTTCTTTGCCCTGGAAGCAAAGATGGCGTCGTACGGCATACCCGTTACCCTCGATGGTGACGTCCAGGCAGTCAAGGCTCTGCCCGTTGATACACCTGAGGTTGTGTCCGAGGGAATTCCTACACCGGATCCAGTACATCCTTATCTCTCCTTTGCCATTCTGGCGTCCTGGGTTGTCGTAGATCTGGCGGCCGCAAATATCCTGCTGGGGATCAGATTCCCCTTTCGCCAGTATCAGCCTCCTTCGCCGGCCCATTTTTTCCCAAACATTTTCTTTCGACCTCCTCCCTCCGCTTAAAGCCCAGCCCGCGTGTCGCTGATTGTGTGAGCGATTCCTTCGCCTGTAACCCTTGAGCTGTCGGCCAATCTTCACTGAGGTCGTTCGCCATGTCTTTGCCATCCCCTGTCAGGCGCCTATCGCCTGTGGGACCGAGTGAATTGGGAGCATTCCGCCCCGCATCCCTCCGGCCACGTCCTGCGGCAAAAACGCCGTTATGGCGGGCGCTTTTCCGTGCTTGCTCTGGAATCGCGCATGCGCTTCAATTCCTTCAAGATGCGGGCATTGGTTACGCGACTGCACACTTCAGGGGAAGGGGCATCCCGGGGGTTCCAAAAGGCATCTATATTGATTGCAATTGGTCCCTTCATTGGAGGCCGCAGGGAACGTTGAAAGTCACCTTGCGTAAGGAATCTTTGCATAGAGAGGTTCATCGTCTCTCGCCGAAACTGAAACGATCTCGGGGAACGTCCTATGAAGACGTAGATCGATTCGGAAGATCCAGAGTTTTTCCGAACACGATGAGATTCAATCAATCTGCCGCTTCACCCTATCCGTGCTATTCCCCATTCAACACACGCACCGGAAGACGAAAGCGAACTGTTGTCACCAGGAGCCAGCCCAAAATGTACAAGCACGCCCTCACAACCGTAGCCGCTGTAGTGGCATTGTGCGCCCCACTGACCATGACCGCCTGTCACTCGGGTAACGGCAGCTCAAGCGCCGCACGTGCCGCCACGATTCCCTCCGCTCAAGTCGCAGTCGCGCACCGCGGCGATATCACCCAGGTCCTCACGCTGGCCGGGCAGTTCCAACCCTACCAGGTGGTCGACGTGCACCCCAAAGTAAGCGGTTACATGGTGCGCATCAATGTCGACATCGGCGACATCGTCCACGCCGGCCAGGTACTGGCAGTGCTTGAAGTGCCGGAACTGAACGCGCAGTTGCAGCAGACAATCTTCCAAGTGCAGCAGAGTCAGCAGGAAATCGCGCGCGCCCAGAACGAAATCAGCCGCACTGAAGCGTTGGACGTAGCCCTGCACAAAGAGGCGGTCCGCTTGCAGAAGGCCGCAGCCACGCGTCCCGGTTTGATCGCGCAACAGGAAATTGACGATGCAGTCGCCAAGGATCTCTCGGCGCAGGCGCAAATCGATGCCGCCAAGGCGGCCATGGCGGCCGCGCAGGAGCACGCGAACTCGGCGCGCGCCGATAACCAGCGCGTGCAGGCCCTCGAAGACTACACCAAAGTGACGGCTCCCATCGACGGCGTGGTGATTTGGCGCTACGCAGATACGGGCGCGCTGATTCAGGGCGGCACCAACTCTGACAGCCAGGCCCTGCCGATCGTTCGGCTCTCGCAAAGCGGACTCCTGCGCCTGCGCGTCCCCGTCCCCGAGGACGACGTGGATTTCGTCCACCTCGGCGACATCCTCAAGGTGCGCGTCGATGCTGTCAACCGCTCCTTTGACGGCAAGGTCGTCCGGTTCACGCGCAACTTGAACTTCGAAACCCGCACCATGGAGACCGAAGTCGACGTGGAAAACAAAGATCTCGCCCTTGATCCCGGCATGTACGCCTACACCATGCTGCAATTGGGGCAAGCCAAGAATGTGGTGACGATTCCCGTCAATGCTCTGGAACTGAACGCAAAGAATCAGAAAACGGTGTATGTGCTCGACAGCAACAATCGCATTCACATTCGCCCTGTAACGGTAGGGATTGAAGGGTCGCAACTGGCAGAGGTCAAAAGTGGCCTTCAGCCGGGAGAACGGGTGATCCTCGGCGGACAGGACAATTACCAGGATAACGAGGAGGTCAACCCAATTCTTGCATCATCTCCGGCCTCGGAGACCGTGCAGAAGTCCGGTGGCGAGATCGACATGGACGCCGATTCAAACGGAGGTAATCAGTAGTGCCAAAGTTTGCCCTGAAGTTCCCCTACTTCATTCTCATGCTGTGTCTGATCGTGGCGCTGGTCGGCACCGTCACCGTGACACGCATGCCTGTGGACCTTTTTCCATCGATCGATATGCCGGTCGTCGTCGTAGCGACGTTTTATAACGGCATGCCGCCGGAGCAAATCGAAGCGGATATCACCGATACGTTTGAGCGCTTCTTCACCCTGGCCGCCAACGTGGATCATAGCGAGTCGCGCTCCCTGACCGGCGTAAGTCTGATCAAGATGTACTTCAGGCCGGGCACTGATCCAAACGCAGCACTGAGCGATGTGGCCAATCTGGCTATGGCTGACCTGCGGCGACTGCCACCCGGCACCTTGCCTCCCGTGGTGCTGGGCTTGTCCGCTTCCACACAGCCGGTATGCCTCGTCACGCTCGAAGGAAAAGGACTGAACGAAACCGCGCTCAAGGATCTGGCCCAGTTTCAGGTCCGCAACCAGATCTCTTACGTGAAGGGAGCATCCGTACCGCAGCCGTTCGGCGGAACCTACCGGCAAATCCAGATCTACGTAGATCCTCTCAAACTTGAAGCGCACGACATGAGCCTGGACGACGTCGTAAACTCGGTCAACTCTTCCAACCTGATTCTGCCCGCCGGCGACGTGCGCATCGGAGACAAAGATTTCAACATCTATGCCAACAGCCAGTTCCCCGATGCCAAGTCGATGAACCAAATGCCGCTGAAATCTAACGGCAACTCATCGGTATTGGTCTCCGACATCGGCAAGGCTGAGGATTCCGGCGCGCTGCAATACAACATCGTGCGTATCGATGGACAAAGATCTGTCTACGTCCCCGTCTTCAAGCAGGGCGGAGGAAGTAATACGATCGAAATCGTTGATGGCATGAAGGAGGCCGTCAAGAATCTCGTCGATGTTCCATCATCACTCAAAACAGCCGTCGTCTTCGATCAATCAATCTTCGTCAAACTTGCCATTAAGAACCTGATCAAGGAAGCATCGATCGGTCTAGGTTTGACCGGAATCATGATTCTGATCTTCCTTGGCAGCCCGCGCGCCACCTTCGCGGTCATGCTGTCGATACCTCTTTCAGCGCTGGTGTGTCTGCTGTTGACCAACCTCATGGGCGGGTCAATCAACACCATGATCTTAGGTGGACTGGCGCTCGCATTCTCCCGTCTCATCGACGACTCCGTGGTCGTGCTCGAAAATATCTTCCGCTACATGGAAATGGGACACCCGCCGCATGAGGCCGCCGAAAAGGGAGGCATGGAAGTCTCCCTCGCCGTCCTGGCGGCAACCTCCACCACTTCTATCGTCTTCTTTCCAATCGCATTCCTCACCGGCATCAGCAAATATATCTTCACCCCTCTCGGACTCGGCGTGGTGCTGTCGATCTTTGCTTCCTATTTCTTCGCCATGACCGTGGTTCCGCTCTTCTGCGCCAATTTCATCCGGTTGGAAGGCCACGGCCATGGGGATGAAGGTGAGCCCGCCAAAGATAAACACACTCTGTTCCAGCGCTTTCTTGAAAAGTTCAACAATAATTTTCAGAAGTTTCTCGACGCCTACGAGAGACTCGCCTATCGCGTACTAAAGACTCCTGCGACGACCGCGGCCGTGCTCCTAGGCGGCTTGGCCGTAACTCTGTTAGTCGTATTTCCGTTCCTCGGCCGCGCTTACTTCCCGCGCACCGATCCGGGCCAGTTCGTCATTGACGTGCACATGCCCAGCGGAACCCGCATAGAAGTAAGCAACGACTACATCGCCAAGGTAGAAAAGATCATTCGCAGCGTGGTCAAACCCAGCGACATGGGAATGATCGTTTCGAATATCGGCGTCTATCCCGACCTTTCCTCCATCTTCACAACCAACGCTTCGATGGACACCGCGTTCGTGCAAACCAGCCTTAAAGAGGACCACAGCATCGGCAGTTATCAGTACATGAGCATGGTTCAGGCCAAATTGTCGCGCGAAATGCCCGAGCTCTCCACATACTTCTATGCAGGCGGCCTGGTAGACGGCGTGATCAATGAAGGCCTGCCTGCTCCTATCGATGTTCAGGTCAGCTCGATGGATCTGAACAACGCTTTTGCTCTGACCGAGAAGCTGGCGTCAAAGATCCGGGCCATGCCCAATGTCGCCGGCGTCTACATTCCGCAAAGCATGGACTATCCCGGCATCGCGTTGAATATCGACCGCGAAAAGGCCAGTCTGATCGGCCTTTCCGCTCAGGACGTGGTTGACGATGTGATTACGGCAATGACTTCAGACGGCATGATCGCGCCCAGTTACTGGATCGATCCCAAGAGCGGCAATAACTATATGGTGACCGTACAGTATATGAACCACTGGATCGATAACATGTCGATGCAGGACTTCAAGAACATTCCTCTGCGCGGCAAACAACCACCCGGCTACGGTCCCACAGACGAAGCCGATTTCGCCGCAACCATGCCGGCAATGTTCTTTAAGAGCGACCACAGAGCGGGGTATACGCCTCTAAGTTCAGTGGCCGACGTTCAGGTCATTAATACGCCTACAGAAGTGGACCACTACCAGATCCGGCGCGTCTTCGACATCTACGTCTCAACCAAGAGCGAGGCTTTGCAAGCTGTAGGAGGCAGAATCCACCGGCTACTGGACCACACCAAGCACGATCACAATACCATCCTGACGGTGCGTGGCGCGGTGGAAAACATGAACACGGCATTCAAGGAGTTTGGCTTGGGACTCTGCATTGCCGTTCTCTTGGTTTACCTGATCCTGATGTCGCAGTTTAAGTCGTTTATCGATCCGTTCATCATTCTGATGGCAATTCCTCCCGGCTTGGTCGGCGTCGTGTTAATCCTCACGATCACCGGAAGCACGCTCAACATCATGTCGCTGATGGGAGTCATCATGATGACCGGTATTGTGGTCTCGAACAGTATTCTGATCGTGGAGTTTGCCGGTATTCTCCACAAACAGGGTGAACCGCTGCTGGAAGCGGTCGTGCACTCCTGCAAGATCCGTCTGCGGCCCATTCTGATGACCTCCCTGGCAACGCTGCTGGGCATGATTCCGATGGCGCTGGGACTGGAAGCTGGCAGCGAGCAGTACGCACCATTGGCGCGCGCGGTTATCGGCGGCCTGGGCGCTTCGGTAGCCGTCACCGTATTCCTTGTTCCCGCCGTGTATCTGGTTATTAACGGCAGGCGCGAGGCGAAAGGCGCTGTCACGGTCACGGAGGGACATGAATGATCCTCAATATGAGAACAAAGCCGTTCCCTGCCGCGTACGCGGCCTTGCTTGCACTCTGTTTTTCTGGCGTTGTCGCAGCGCAGCGGAAATCGCTGCCTGACGCACCGCAAACCCATCTCCTCGCCTCGATCGACCAGGCCTCGATGGCTGGCGCTCAGCATTCGGGTGCTTCGGCGGCCGGAGCCATGCCGGCCCAGCCGCCGTCAGGGGCCAGGCTCACGCTTGCTCAAGCCGAGCGCATTGCCATCCAGAACAACCCCAACATCAGCGTGGCTCGCCTGCTGGCTCTGGCGCAAGCTCAGGTGACACGGGAGGCGCGCTCGCAGTACATGCCTTTTGCAACAAGCGATCTGACTGCCGTGGACGGCCACCGCAATGGCCGCATCACGGCAGGCACGCTCAACAGTCCCAGAGTCTTCAACAAAGCCGCCGGCGGCCTGACCGTCAGCCAATTGATTACCGACTTTGGCCGAACCCATAACCTGGTTCTCAGCGCTCGGTCCAAAGCGAAAGCCCAGCTTGAAGACGAGCGGGCCTCAGAGCTGGACATCAAGCTGACCGTCGATCAGGCCTTCTACCATGCGCTCACCGCGCAGGCGCTCCTGAAGGTGGCGCAGGAAACCGTCACGCAGCGCCAGGCTACGGTAGACCAGGTCGGCGCGCTCACGAAATCCAATCTCCGTTCAGACCTCGATTTGAGTTTTGCGGATGTCCAGCTCTCGCAAGCCAAATTGCTACTGCTCGACGCTCAGAACCAGGCGGAGGACGCCATGGCCTCCTTCAACGACGTTCTCGGCTTTGAGCAGGAGAAACACTACAATCTGGTAGACGAAACCGCCAGTGATCCCCAGCCGCCGCCGACAGATGCCGAGGCCCTGTTGCCGACGGCGTTTCAGCAGCGTCCCGATCTCGCGGCTTTGAATGACAATTACATGTCCGCGCGGCAATACACGACCGCTCAGCGCGACCTCTGGATGCCGACGATCTCAGCGCTGGGCGCGTTCGGTGGCGCTCCAATACGCGCCGATCATATCCAAACCTCGTGGTATGCAGCGGCGGGAGCCAATGTCGAAATTCCCGTGTTCAACGGCTTCCTCTACAACGCCCGTGAACAGGCCGCAAAGATGCGCGCCAACGCGGCCCATGAACAGGTAAGGAACCTCCGCGATATGATCGCGCGCGACCTGCGCATTGCGGTTCTCAATTCACAAACCGCCTTCCAGCGCATCGGCGTTACACACGAAATGCTCAACCAGGCCAACTTCTCGCTCGATCTGGCGCAGGCCCGGTACAAGATCGGCCTCGGCGGCATCGTCGAATTAACTCAGGCGCAGTTGGTTCAAACGCAGGCGCAGATCGACTACGCCACCGCGCGCTATTCCTACCAGACATCTCTGGCGGAGGTAAACTACCAGCTCGGCCAGTAAGAAACTATCCGTAAATTGCCTTTCCAGGTAGCAGCCGCTCTCCCGAGCGGCTGCACTGCGTTCATTCACGCCGCCCGATGCCGCTTGCAGGCCAGGATGCGCACGGTCGCCGCGGCGACCCAGTCCGGTGACGGCGCTACCTATTGGCGGACCAAGGCAATGCGCATCTTCGCAGATCGCGCTCGCATACGGAAATTCGCTCTTCCTTCAGCAAGAACCCTCTGCAATAATCTCTTGATATG
>JAJZVZ010000046.1 GCA_021846945.1 Acidobacteriota bacterium
CGGGATCGGTTTGCGGCGGGCACAGCCAACAATGTCGAAGTGGTCACCGCTCAGGACGAACTGGCCCGCGCGCAGGAGAACTATATCGTTGCCGTCACCAACCATGTCGACGCGAAATTCGCGCTGTCGCGCGCCATGGTAGACACGGAGAAAAATATCGGGCAATTCATGGGAAATCCATAGCCGGCGCGTTCTGAATGCCGCAGTCCGGATTTCCGCACACGAGGTTGGATGCGATATGAAGCGACTCATCCGTATTATGATCCTGCTGACCGTAGCCATCGCCGCGGGTGTCTACTTTTATCCGCGCCTGACGCAAAAGCCCGCGCCAGTGACCCAAATTACGCTCTCCGGCAATATCGAGGCGCATGAGAGCCTGGTGGGCTTCAAGGTGCCGGGGCGAATCGTCGATCTGCCGATTGAAGAAGGACAGCAGGTCGAGCAAGGGGCTTTGCTGGCGCGCCTTGAATCCGCCGATTACCGCCAGAAGGTGCGCATCGACGAAGCCAGCGTGCATGTGCGCGAGTCCGATCTTGCGCTGACCTTGGCCGGCACACGCGAGCAGGAAGTGAAGGCGGCGCAGCAGGCGGTGTTCGATGCCCAGGCGGATCTTGCGCAGAAGAAGCTCGATAACGCCCGCGCGCAGCAGCTATATGCCAAAGATGAAGTTTCCGCGCAAGACCGCGATCTTGCCGCCACGGCGCTCAAGCGGGCGCAGGCCAGCTTCAACTCGGCACGGGAGCGCTACAGCGAAGCTGTTGAAGGCAGCCGCAAAGAGGACATCGCCATTGCGCGCGCCAATCTCGCCCAGGCTGACGCCAGCCTGGGCCTTTCGCGCGTCAACTTTGGATATACGATTCTGCATGCGCCTTTCGCCGGCATTATCACTGTGCGCGAGGCGGAGCTCGGCGAAGTTGTCGAGTCAGGTTCGCCCGTGGTCACGCTTGCCGATCTCGATCACATCTGGCTGCGCGCCTATATTGCCGAAACTGATCTTGGCCGCGTTCATTGGGGACAGGCGGTAACGATTACAGCAGACACCTATCCCGGCAAGCAATACCACGGCCGCATCTCGTTCATTTCATCTGACGCCGAGTTCACACCCAAGAGCGTACAGACCTATAAGGAGCGCGTCACCCTCGTCTATCGAATCAAGATCGACATTGACAACCCCAGCCACGAGCTCAAGCCGGGCATGCCCGCCGACGCGCACGTTGAACTGGCGGCCGCGCAACCCGGTGGACCACCATCACCAGCTTCACCGGGCAAATGATGACGGATCGGCTTCAATCTGCGATTACGCCCGCAATCAGCGTGGAAGGGCTCACCAAGAGCTTTCCCGGTGTGCGCGCCGTCCATGCCCTGAGCTTCAAGGTGCGCGCCGGAGAGATTTTCGGACTGGTCGGCCCCGACGGCGCGGGCAAGACAACCACGCTGCGCATGTTGGCGGGCATCATGCCGCCGGATGCGGGCAAGGCCGTGGTCGCAAACCACGATGTGGTGCGCGATCCTGAAGGGGCCAAGCATTCACTCAGCTACATGCCGCAGCGCTTCGGCCTCTACGAAGACCTGACCGTGGACGAAAACATCCGCTTCTACGCCGACCTCTTCGGCGTGCGCAAAGCCGAGCGCAGCACGCGCGCCGCACAGCTGCTCCAGGCTGCAGGCATGAGTGAGTTTCGCACGCGCATGGCCGGCCAGCTCTCCGGTGGCATGAAGCAGAAGCTTGGACTCGTCTGCGCGCTCATTCACCGGCCCAAGGTGATTCTGCTTGACGAGCCGACAACCGGCGTCGATCCCGTCTCGCGCCGCGATTTCTGGCGCATTCTTTACGAACTGGTGGCGGAAGGCGTGGCCATCCTGACTTCAACCGCGTATCTCGATGAAGCCGAGCGCTGTCATCGCGTCGCGCTGCTTCACCAGGGAAAGCTGCTCTTTTGCGACACGCCCGCGAATTTGAAAGCACGCCTGGGCAAGGATGTGCTGTCTGTCACCTCCGCCGAGTCGCGCCTTCTGCGCCACTCGCTCGAAGGCGCGGAAGGAATCTCCAGCCTTGTTCTCACCGGCGATGGGCTGCATGTGGTGGTCGATCATGCCACGCAGCGCATTCCCGAATTTAAGGCACGGCTTCGCCGAGCCGGCGTGCACTTCGACGCCGTGCAGCAAGTTGCGCCCACAATCGAAGACCTCTTTGTCGATGCGGTCAGTGGAGGAGACCGGCCTTATGCCTGAGCCCGTCAACTCTGTCGTTATAGAAGACCTCGTCAAAAGGTTCGGCAATTTTGTCGCCGTGGACCGCGTCAATCTCTCGGTGCGGAAAGGCGAAGTCTTCGGATTTCTCGGGCCTAACGGAGCCGGTAAGTCCACAACGATTCGCATGTTGTGCGGCCTGCTGAGGCCGACCACCGGCCGCGCTCTGGTGGCAGGCTACGACGTTGCGCGCAAACCCGAAGATGTGCGCCAGAACATCGGCTACATGTCGCAGAAGTTTTCTCTCTACAATGACCTGAAGGTGATTGAGAACCTGCGGCTCTTTGCCGGCCTCTACAGCGTGCCTGCAAAGGAACTGCGCGAGCGCATTCATTGGGCGCTTGAAATGGCCAATCTCAAAGGCCGCGAGAATCTCATGACCGCAACGCTTCCCGGCGGATGGAAGCAGCGCCTTGCCCTGGGCTGCGCGGTGCTGCACCGGCCGCCGATCATCTTTCTCGATGAGCCAACCTCCGGCGTCGATCCCATCTCGCGGCGCCAGTTCTGGGATCTGATTCACCAGATGGCACACGAAGGCGTAACCGTCTTCGTCACCACGCATTACATGGAAGAGGCAGAATACTGCAACCGGCTCGCGCTTATCTTCCGCGGCAAGATTGTAGCGCTGGGTACGCCGACGGAATTAAAGCGCGACTCGATGAAGGGTGAATTACTGCTGATTGAGTGCGAACCGCTCGGTGAGGCGCTCGAAGCTCTGCAATCAGCCCCGGACGTAATGGATGCCGCGGTCTTCGGCAATGCGCTCCATCTGGTCGTACCTGACGCCGCCATCGCCGCGCCGCGCATGCAGGAATTTCTCGCTGGCCGCGGCGTCCGTGTCAGGCACATCGACAGGATTCGCCCCAGTCTGGAAGATGTCTTCGTCTCTCTCACCACAACGCGTGGCGCGCGGCAGGAGAGCAAATCATGAGCCCTGCGCGACTCCTGGCCGTAGCCCGGAAAGAAGTCATCCACATCCTTCGCGATGCGCGCAGCCTCATGATTGTTGTGGTGATGCCGGTAACGCTGATGCTGCTCTTTGGCTACGGTGTCAGCCTCGATCTGAAAAGGCTGCCGGTTTATGTTTACGACCAGGATGGAAGCCAGCAAAGCCAGGACCTTCTCAAGCACTTCCAGGCCAGCCAATACTTTCACGTTACGCGCGTGGTCAGCGGCTACTCCGCCCTTGCGCGCGCGCTCGACGACGGCAGCGCCAAGATGGGCCTCATCATTCCGTGGAATTTTTCCAAGCGCCTGCACGACGGAGGCGCCGTGCGCATTCAGGCGCTCGTTGACGCAACGGACGACAACACCGCCAACGTGCTTATCGGCTACACGCAGGCTGTGGTGCAGGGATACTCATCGCAAGTCCAGCTTAATTGGCTTCAACAACACGGCCAGTTGATTCAGCCGGCAGCCGTGAGCATCGAAACGCGGACCTGGTACAACGAAAACCTCGAGAGCAGCGCCTTCATCGTTCCCGGAGTACTGGCGCTGGTCATGTCCGTGATCGGCGCGTTCCTTACGTCGCTCACCATCGCGCGCGAGTGGGAGCGCGGATCGATGGAGCAGCTAATCTCCACGCCCGTCAGCGCCATGGAGATCATGCTCGGCAAGCTGGCGCCGTATTTTATCCTCGGCATGTTCGATGTCGCCGTCTGTGCGTTCATCGCCATTTACTGGTTCCACGTGCCTTTCCGCGGCTCATACCTCACGCTTGCCGTCAGTTCGGCGCTGTTCATGGTGGTGGTGCTCGCCCTGGGATTCTTCATCTCGGTAATAGCCAAAAACCAGTTCGCCGCCAGCCAGATCGCGCTCGTCATCACGTTCTTACCGGCGTTCCTGCTCTCCGGCTTCCTGTTCTCCATCGAGCAGATGCCGGTCGCTCTGCAATGGATTACACATATCATTCCGGCGCGCTACTTCGTTTCGGTTCTCAAGAAGATCTTCCTCAAGGGCACGCCAACCTTCATGCTTTCCAGCGACCTGATTCCTCTGGCAATCTTCGCGCTGGTGCTGACGCTCGTGGCCACGCGCGCCTTTCACAAGAGGCTGGAGTAAAGGAGATCCCGCATGTTCGCGCGCCTCAAGCAGATGCTGATCAAGGAATTCATCCACGTGCTCCGCGATAAGCGCGCGCGCGCCGTGTTGATTGGGCCGCCCATCATTCAGATGCTGGTCTTCGGATACGCAGCCACCTTCGAAATCCATCATGTCTCAACAGTGGTGGTCGACCTGGATCATAGCCAGCAGAGCCGCGATCTGATCTCACGATTTACATCGAGCCCTTATTTTGACGTGCAGCGCCAACTCACCGATTCGCGTCAGCTTCGCGATCTTATCGACCGCGGCGACGCGACCATCGGCCTGGAGATTGACGCGGGCTTCGCGCAAAAGCTGCTCAACGGCCAAACCGCTCCACTTCAGGTCATCGTCGACGCCACTAATTCCAACACCGCTCTCATCGCATCGAGCTACGTCACGCAGATTGCGCTCCGCTTTGCCCGTGACTACCAGCAGGACCGCATCTACCGTGTGGCGCCGCAACTCATCAGCCAGCTTCCCTCGGTCGAACTGGAGCAGCGCCCCTGGTATAACCCCGAGTTGCGCAGCCGCTGGTTCTTTGTACCCGGAGTGATCGGCAGCCTCACCCTTGTGCTGGTGATTGTTCTCACCGCGTTTGCCGTAGTGCGTGAGCGTGAGATCGGCACGCTCGAGCAGATCATGGTCACGCCCATCCGTCCGACTGAATTCATTCTCGGTAAGACTCTACCGTTCTTCCTCATCGGACTTTTCGACGTCACGCTGATCGCGCTGGTTGGTACGCTGTGGTTTCAGGTTCCCTTTCGCGGCCACATCCTGGTGCTTCTGGCCGGCTCGGTCCTCTTTCTGATTTGCATGCTGGGAGTAGGCCTGCTCATCTCCACGGTTTCCTCCACGCAACAACAGGCCATGGTTACGGCGTTCTTCTTTATCATGCCGGCCATCACCTTTTCCGGCTTTGGGTTTCCCATCAGCACAATGCCGGAGTGGCTGCAATATTGCACCTACCTCAGCCCGTTGCGATATTTCCTGATCGTGCTTCGCGCCACCTATCTTAAAGGCGTGGGAATGGACATCTTGTGGCCGCAGATGGCTGCCATGGCCGGGCTGGGCCTGAGCCTCCTCATCATCGCCATTCTCCGCTTCCACAAGGCGCTCGATTAGCCCGGCGTATTACACCTGCGATCAACCCTGCCTGATCGGCGCGCTCAAGGCGGGCCTCGTAACACCGTGCGATACTTGGGACTAAGCTTGTGTGACACGAGCGGCCAAATCCGATATAAGATGGACCGGCGGGCAGAACCACGCCCTCCGGGGTGGGCGCCGGCGGCTTGGTCGAGTTCGATATTCAGGGAGTTCGCGGTTCGATGATGGAATTCCACATTGCGCGGGACGTTCGGGACAGATACCAGTTTGAGGAGTCCCTCTTCTCCTATACGGGAAATGTCGTTCTCGCCAATATGGCTGCCTGCCGTGACCTGACGCACCGCATGAACACGGTGCGCGACGTTGAGACAAATCCGGAGCAGGCGGTCCATGCCGGTCAGCTTTACGCGATGGGAATCATCGACGAGGCGAGCCATGTTCTGATCGCGCGCTACCGCGAGCAGTTCGATCCTCATGTGATGACAGCCGCTCTTGACTGGTTTTCCGGGCATGTCGGCACGGAAGCGCTCGACAAAATGCTGCTCACCTTCGTCGAGCATTTCCCTGGCATCACCGTGGTGCGCGGCCAGGAAACACCGGCACAATGGCTGGCCAGCAAGACTGCGGGAATTCCCCATCGGGCCGTTGCGCTCGAAGAGTTGATGCTGCTCTGGTCCGCCAATCGTAATGATGCCTTCCGCCCGTTTGAAGAGCTCTTCAAGGACCAAACCCTCGCCGAGCGGACCGTCTACAGCGATGTGACCGCCCGATTCGCCGATTACTTCGCCACGCGGCCTCTGGTCCCCATTACCGGTGCTGAATCTATCAGCCTCCTGGACCTGCTGCGCGCGCCGGCTTTGCGCGCGCCCCGCTCCCTCGCCGATCAGCTTGCGTTGATCCGCCGCCTGTGGAAGCCTCTGCTGGGCGACGCCCTGGAGCATATGCTGGCGATGGCCAGCGAAATTCTGCACGAGGAAGAGCTGGCCATTTGGGCGCAGTTCAATCCCCCCGGCAGGCGGCGCGGCCCGCAGCAGTGGCCCTCCATTGCCAGCCGTTCCGAGGTGCCCAACTTCGCCGATGCTCTCCACGAATACGAGAGGTTTTCCGCCGATACAGCCTGGATGCCCACGGCCGTGCTCATTGCCAAAAGCACGTATGTGTGGCTGGCGCAATTGAGCCGCCAGCACGGCCGCCATATCGGCCGGCTCGACGAGATTCCCAACGAGGAACTGGCCACCCTTGCTCACCGCGGCATCAATTCGCTGTGGCTCATCGGCGTCTGGGAACGCAGCCGCGCCTCCAAAAACATCAAGCAGCTTTGTGGCAACCGCGACGCTGTCGCCTCTGCCTACTCGCTCTATGACTACACCATTGCCGAGGATCTGGGTGGCGAAGCAGCGTACATCAATCTGCGCGACCGCGCCTATCATCACGGCATCCGGCTGGCCAGCGACATGGTGCCCAACCACATGGGCATCGACTCGCCGTGGGTCGTCGAGCATCCCGAGTGGTTCATCGCGCGGTACGAGCCGCCTTATCCCGCTTACAGCTTCAATGGCCCGGATCTCTCCTCCGATCCGCGCGTCGAGATCAAGATCGAAGACCACTACTACGATCAGTCCGATGCCGCGGTGGTCTTCCGCCGCCGCGACCGCGCCAGCGGCGAAACCCGCTACATCTACCACGGCAACGACGGCACCAGCTTCCCCTGGAACGACACGGCACAGCTCGACTACCTGAATCCGGCGGTGCGCGAACAGGTCATCCAGACGATTTTGCACGTGGCTCGCCTCTTTCCAGTGATTCGCTTCGATGCGGCTATGACCCTGGCCAAGCGGCACTTTCACCGTCTCTGGTTTCCGGGGCCAGGCACAAGCGGCGCCATCCCGTCGCGCGCCGAGTATGGCATGAGCCAGGCTGAGTTCGACCGCCATATCCCCAACGAGTTCTGGCGCGAAGTCGTCGATCGCGTGGCCGCGGAAGTCCCCGGCACGCTGCTGCTGGCCGAGGCCTTCTGGCTCATGGAGGGTTACTTTGTCCGCACCCTGGGCATGCATCGGGTTTACAACAGCGCCTTCATGAACATGCTGCGCGATGAGGACAACGCCAAATATCGCTCGGTCATCAAGAACACGCTCGAATTCGATCCGGACATCATGAAGCGCTACGTCAACTTCATGAGCAATCCTGACGAGAGAACGGCAATTGACCAGTTCGGCAAGGGCGACAAGTGTTTCGGCGTCACGGTGCTGATGGCTACCCTGCCCGGGCTGCCTATGTTTGGCCACGGACAGATTGAGGGCTTTACTGAAAAGTACGGCATGGAGTATCGCTGGCCGCGCTACGAAGAGACGCCCGACCACTGGCTTGTCGAGCGGCATGAGCGTGAGATTGCGCCGCTGCTTAAGCGCCGCTGGCTCTTTGCCGAGAGCGAAAACTTCCTGCTCTACGACTTTTATCAGCCTTCCGGCGCAGTGAATGAAGACGTCTTTGCCTACTCCAACCGCAGCGGCGACGAGCGGGCCCTGGTCGTCTACAACAACCACTACGGCGAGACTCATGGTTCCATTGATCTCTCCGCCGCCTACGCCGACAAGGCCGCGCGGCAACTGCGCCAGCGGCGCCTGCGCGACGGGTTGGGACTGAGCGGCGATGCGAGCGCCATTCTTGCCTGCCGCGACTTGCTTACCGGGCTCGCATACCTGCGCCGCGCAGAGGACGTACTGAGACACGGGATGCGATTCGATCTCCACGCCTACCAGTGCCATGTCTTTGTCGATTGGCGCGAACTCCATGCCACGGCGGAGAAGCCCTGGGATCGCCTCTGTGACTGGCTCAACGGCCGCGGCGTTCCCAACCTCGACGATGAGTTTGTGAATTTGGAGCTGCAGCCTGTCCACGATGCGCTGCGCCGCACGCTGGAGCCTGCGCTCGTGCGTCTTTTCGGCGATTTGGCTGAGGAGCCGCACGCTCTTAAAGCGCCCATCAAGCACAACGTCGTGCGCGAGCGCAACGAACTTTTCGACCAGCTATGGGCACGCTGCGAAGCCTTGGTGCGAACAGCGCAGCAGGCATACGCATCACGCCTTGCGCACGATGGCCGCTCGATCTCAATCTCGCCGCCAGCCGACTTCACCCATCTGGCCTTAGTCTTTCGCCGGAGCCTGCGCGCGGGCATGCGCATTCCCAGCCTGGAAGCGCTCTTTCCATCTCCATGGGCGGTGGCCGCGCGCCGCATGCTGCCCAGCACCAGCCCGCAGTACACGGCAACGGCGATGTGGGGTCCGGTACTCGCCTGGTGCGCGCTCGAGTTACTGGCTGAATCCATTGACGCGGAGAATCCTGAACGCGCCGCGCTTGATCTTTTTGACCGTCTCCGCCTGCGCGAGCCCTTTGCCCGGGTCTTTCAGGCGCTTGGTTTTGAGGGTGAAGAGGGCTGGCGCGTCGCGGCCCGCATCAAGGTGGTGCTGCTCAGCGGGGCCGGGGTCGGAAGGCCAGAGGCTGCGCCTGGCGAGCCCAATACACCAGCCGAAACAGAGGAGCCCATTCCCGTAATGGAAGAGAAAGCTGCGCGGCAGGCCGCCGAAGCGCCATCCGCGCCAGACGAAGAAAAGGTGGTGCTCGCTCCTGCCTTGTGGCTCGATCCGGACGTGCGTTGGCTGACGGGCGTTCACCTCGCCGATGGCCATTTCTACCTGGTTCGCGAGCTGTATGAGGAATTACTCTGGTGGCTCCTCATGCCGTCTTTGCTTCGTCTGGCCGGTGAGTTGGCCCCCGCCCACGACGCCATTGCGGAGTTGAGCAGGACGGTTGAAGAGGCCTTGGCGACAGCAGAGGCCGCCGGCTATCGCATCGATGAGTTGATTGGCGCTGCCGCGGCAAATGCTGGTGAAGCAGGGGCGGAGGCAGACGCACCGCAGCCGTCGGAGCAGGCCATTGACTCCTCCCCCGATCCCGCCGCCGATGCCGCAGAACCGTCATAGAAGGATTACCCAGCTCGAATGGACACAGGGCCATCCGTAGACAGCCGGTCGTCACAGGCCGGTGTGACCGGAGGCACATCGCCGCAATCTGGAACCTATCAAACTTCCAACCGGCAATTCTCCGGGGAGAAAGCCTCACCGGCGGTGTTTAGCACCCGGCTGCTACATCCTTTTTCGCCAGGTACTGTAAGCCGCATCGGCGAATTCGCCTTTCTGCTTTTCTCTCCCGGGAATCGCTCCGGAGGCGAGGAGGGTTCGGTTGATGTTGCCCTCGTCATTTCGTAAGGATCGCGCCGGTAGCGTTGAAATCTGGACGCGTCATCCCTGTTTGCTCAAGTCCACAATCAATCCTGCCATCGTCAAAATGGCTGCGCGGCAGCGCCGCCGCATGCGCCCTTCCTGCCGGGATGGGTGCTTCGCTTGGGGCGCGCAACCTGATCTGTGGGCAAGGACTGCCTGCATCACCTGCAGCGGCCATGCCCTGTTCGAAGGGGAGGAGCCATGCAGAATCCCTCCAGTCAAGCTTTGGATGCGCGCGAAAAGCTCCTGATCGACCAGGCGGTTGCCGCGTTTGCCGGCCGGCCCGGTGCGCTGCTGGGAATCCTCGAAACCGTCCAGGCCGCTCATGCGCACAAGTCTCTATCCATAGAATCGCTGCGCTACATTGCGCAGGAGACGGGCATTCCGCCCGCAAGAGTCTATAGTGTCGCGACCTTCTATTCGCTCTTCAATCTGGAACCGCAAGGCGACAACGTGATCTGCGTCTGCCGCGGAACCGCCTGCCACACGCGCGGCTCCCGCGATCTGCTCGAAAGGCTGTGCCTCGATCTCGGTCTGAGCAGGCAGGGGATCAGTGATACGCACGACGCCGATAAAGTGGCGCTCACCACGCCCGGGCACAAATTCACGGTTCGCACCGTAGCCTGCTTTGGCCAATGCGCGCTGGCCCCGGTGGTCGAAGTGAATTACCACACACTCCGCCACGTAAATGAGCGCACCTTGCAGCGCGAAGTCCGAGCGCTGACGAGAGGGGGCAAATGATGCCGCGCATTCTGGATCTCGCCACGTTCGATGCGGTGCGTGATTCCGGCATGGCCCGGCTCATGCCGGCCGTTCCGCGCCTCACCGTCGGTATGGGCACCTGCGGTTGCGGCACGGGCGCGGAAGAAGTATTTCACGCGCTCAACGAAGCCATTCAGCACAGCGGCCTTGAGGTTCTGCTCACCGGCGTCGGCTGCTTCGGGTGCTGCTTTCAGGAGCCGCTGGTTGGCGTGCTCCTGCCCGGCAAGCCGCTGGTGTTGCTGGGCGGCGTGCGCGTCAACGATGCGGCGCGCATTCTGGAGTGCATCTCCGCTCATACCGTTCCCGCCGATCTCGCCTACTGCAAGCTCGAAGAGTGGGACCACATCACGGCCTCGCTCCGCTACGGCCAGGACTACACGGAGATAGCTTCGTGGAATGAGCTTCCCTTTTTCAAAGCACAGAAGAAGATCGTCCTGCGCAATTGCGGGCTTATCAATCCTTCGGATATTGAAGAGTACATCGCCGTCGGCGGCTACCGGGCGCTCTACAAGGTGCTCACCGAAGGCCGCGCCGATGCGGTCATTGAGCAGATCAAGGCATCCCGCCTGCGCGGACGCGGCGGCGCAGGATTCCTCACAGGCAACAAATGGGACTTCCTGGCCAGGGCGCAAAGCGATGCCAAATACATCATCTGCAATGCCGATGAGGGCGACCCCGGAATTTACATGAACCGCAATGAGATTGAAGGCGATCCTCACGCTCTGCTGGAGGGCATGATCATCGGCGGCTACGTCATGGGTGCAACCGAAGGCATTGTCTACGTGCGCGCTGATTATCCGCTCGCGGTGCGCCTTCTTAACCGCGCCATCGAACAGGCGCGCGAATACGGGATGCTGGGAACGAACATCCTGGGGAGCAGCTTCAGTTTCAACATCGGTATTGTGCAGGGCGCCGGAGCCTTTGTCTGCGGCGAAGAGACGGCCATGATCGCTTCGCTCGAAGGCTTTCCCGGCCGGCCACATCCCCGCCCGCCCTATCCCGCGCAGCGCGGACTCTGGGGCAAACCCACCAACATCAACAACGTTGAAACCTGGTACAACATCGCCCCGATCCTCACCCGCGGGCCGGCCTGGTTTGCCGAAACCGGCAGCGCCAAGAGCTCAGGAACCAAGGTCTTTTCCCTCGTGGGCAAGGTGAGGAACACCGGGCTCGTCGAAGCGCCTCTGGGAACGCCGCTGAAGACATTCGTCTACGACATCGGCGAAGGCGCAGTCTCCGGCCGGCGCATCAAAGCCGTGCAGACCGGCGGGCCATCCGGCGGCTGCATCCCCGCCGAGATGTTCGACACGCCCGTGGACTATGAAAACCTGGCGCAGATTGGCTCCATCATGGGCTCGGGCGGCATGGTGGTGATGGATGAAGACAACTGTATGGTTGATATCGCCCGCTACTTTATCGAGTTCACCCGCTCGGAATCCTGCGGCAAGTGTGTCCCCTGCCGCGTCGGGCTCGACGAAGCCTTGCGCATTCTCACGGCCATTACTCAAGGCAATGGAACGCCCGAGCACATCGGCTTGCTCGACGAACTGGGCCGCATGATCCGCGAGTCTTCACTCTGCGGGCTGGGCCAGATGGCGCCCAATGCCGTCCTGACCACCCTTCGCCACTTCCGCAGCGAATATGAAGATCACATCCTCGCCCACCGCTGCCGCGCCGGAGTCTGCCACGAGCTTGCCCTCTCGCCCTGCGAAAATAGTTGCCCGCTGCGCATGAACATTCCCCGCTTCCTGGAGCTTTTCCGCGAGGGGCGACTGGAAGACGCCTTCGAATCCATCGTCCTCGACAATCCGCTGCCCGCATCCACGGGCCGTGTCTGCCAGCATCCCTGTGATAATCGCTGCCGCCGCCAGTCGTTCGATGAAATGATCAACATGCGCGAGGTGCACCGCTTCATCGCCGACGCCATCTATCTCTCCGATCGCTTTGAGCCGATGCTTGAGCGCATCGTCGCGCGCAAGCTTGAGCCCACCGGACGCAAAGTAGCTGTGGCAGGCGCCGGGCCAACAGGCCTTACCGCCGCGTTCTATCTTGCCATTCTCGGCCATGAGGTCACCGTCTTTGACGAGCACAGCGAAGCCGGCGGCATGCTGCGCTTCGCCATTCCTGAATACCGGCTGCCCAAGTCTGTTCTGCGCCGCGAGCTCGATCTCATTGAAGGCGTCGGCGTCAAAATGGTCTTCAACACCAGGGTTGGATTCGATCTTCCGCTCAATGATTTGGCCAACAGCTTCGATGCCGTCTTCCTTTCCATCGGAACGTGGAAGGAGTCCTGGCTCTATCTGCCCGGTACAGAGTTGAAGAATGTCTATCCGGCTCTCCGCTTCCTCGAATTGGTCGCCAAACACGAACAGGTTTCCGTCGGGTCCAGGGTCGCCGTGATTGGCGGCGGTAACGCGGCCATTGATTCCGCGCGCACCGTTCTGCGCATGGGCGCGCAGGTTACCATCCTCTATCGCCGCGAGCGTAAGGACATGCCTGCGATCGACGAAGAGATTCAGGCCGCCGAAGAAGAAGGCGTGCATTTCGTTTTTCTCGCCGCTCCGCACCGGATTCTGGGTAGCGTGGACGGCAACGTTAAAGCCGTCGAGATCGTGAAGACCCGCCTGGGCGAGTACGACAGATCCGGACGCCGCCGGCCGATTCCCACCGACGAGGTGCAGCGCTTCGAATGCGAGAGTGCGATCCTGGCCGTGGGCGAAACCTTCGATCGCGATTTCTGCCGCGCCTCCGGCCTTGAACTGAAGGAAGAAGGCACCATCGCCGTGGACCGGCTCACCATGGAAACCAGCCGCTCCGGCTTTTACGCCGGCGGCGACATTATCACTGGCGCATCCAACATTGCAAGTGCCATGGGAGGCGGCAAGCAGGCCGCGCGCAAGATTGACGAGCGCCTGATGGGCGAGTTGCCGGCGGGCGAGCGCTGGGACTGCCTCTTTCCTACCTTTGAATACAGTCGCCAGGCGCCACCAGAGCCAAGCGTCAGCCGCCGCCACGCCGCGCATTCTCTGCCGGTGACTTCAAGAGTGCATACACAGGAGGAAGTCGTCACCGGCCTCAGCGCGCAGGAAACGCTCGAAGAATGCCGGCGCTGTTTGCGCTGCGATTTACGTGCCAACATCAGTACGCATTGAGGGCCATGCGGCCAGAAGGGAGCGATCCGATGCCATACAAAATCATCTCGATCCGCATCGATGGCGAACTCGTGACCGCGCGCGAGGGCGAAACCATTCTTGAAGCAGCTCGCGCCAACGGCAAGCAGGTTCCCACGCTCTGCTACCTCAAAGGCCTTAGCGCAGTGGGCGCCTGCCGCGTTTGCATGGTCGAGCTCGCCGGAACTGACCGGCTATTCCCCGCCTGCACTACGCCCATTCAGGAAGGCATGTCAATCCGCACCGCATCGGCCAAACTCGCGCTCTACCGCCGCATGGCCATCGAGCTGCTCTTGGTGGAGCGCAACCACACCTGCTCCGCGTGCGTTTCCAACGGTCATTGCGAGCTGCAATCGCTTGCGCAATCTTTGGGCATCACCCATGTGCGCTACGCCTATAACAACCCCCACCTGCCCGTCGATATGTCCCATCCCCGCTTTGTTCTCGACCACAATCGCTGCATTCTGTGCACGCGCTGCGTGCGCGCCTGCGCGGAACTGGAGGGAGCCAGCGTCTGGGCTGTCGCCTCGCGCAGCATCTACTCCCACATTGTCAGCGACCTGAACGACGAGTGGGGCAATGCGCACAACTGCACGGGCTGCGGTAAATGCGTTCAGGCCTGCCCCACCGGCGCACTGGCGGAAAAGGGCTTCGCCGTCCACGAGATGGTCAAGCAGAGCGACGCCGTGACTCGCCTCGCCGCACAGCGAGCCGGAAGCAGCCGCTGACAAATTTCTCGTTCTTCAATCCGCCCGAAGAGGAAGCGGCAGCATCCAGGCGCCGCGCACAACCGGGCTTCATCACCAATCTCTTCTGCATGGAACTTCATTTATTTGAGGATGATGAAGCTGTGCCCCTTTCAAACTATTGCTTCACAGGGCTCGTGACTTTCGCTCCGATTGCCCTGATCCGCGGCGGCTGCGGCTTCGTTCTATCCGGAAAATGAGCTAGTATTCCTGCATGGGTAAGGCCCGGTGGATTGACTTAGCCAGCAACTTGAATCTGATTTAAAAAGGGCAGTTCGACGAAACACAGGAGAGCGAAGCTTACCCGGCCCGCACCCAAATGGCCTTTCATCTTCCCGTTGCGATGCTCGTGAAAGAATCAAGTGCGATGCGGAAGTGGCAGCTTGACCGGCCACGATATTGAATCGCACACGACTCCATCCCCAAGGAGTAGCGCGTCATGCCTACCACTGCACTTTCTTCCATCAAGCACGTCGTCGTGCTCATGCTTGAGAACCGCTCCTTTGACCACATGCTCGGGTTTCTTTATAGCGATAGCGGAAATCTCTCCTCCGCCGGTCAGCCCTTCGAGGGACTCACTGGCTACGAGTCAAATCCCGACGACAGCGACTCACCAGTAACCGTCTTTCCGATCCAGAGCGCTGCTTCGAATGCATATTTCATGCCCGGAGCCGACCCCGGTGAAGGCTACGCCGCTACCAATTCCCAGCTCTTTGGCGGTACCCGGGCGCCCAATCCCGCCGTTGCAACCAATCGGGGCTTCGTCACCGACTTCAGTTATACGCTGCGATGGGAGAGCAGAGATCACTGGTCCATCCTGCCGGGCACCACCGCCGGCGGCATCATGGGCATCTTCACTCCACGGATGCTTCCTGTGCTGTCCGGGCTGGCTCGCGGCTTCGCCGTCTGCGATCAGTGGTTTTGCTCGGTTCCCACAGAAACCCTGCCCAACCGCGCCTTCGTTTGCGCTGGCACATCCCAGGGCCGCATGAACGACAAGACAAAGAGGTACACCTGTCCGACCATCTTCGGGCTGCTTTCACAGAACAACATCAGCTGGTCCATCTACGGCTACAATGATCCCCCGCTCACCCGCATGACTTTCACCGACATCACGAACGCGGACGAGAGCCACTTCGGACTGTTCGCCGATTTCCAGGCATCCGCAGCCAACGGCAGCCTTGCCTCGTACGTGTTCCTCGAACCCAGTTGGGGCGCCAGTGGCAACAGTCAGCATCCCAACTACAACGTGGCCCTCGGCGAACAACTCATCTACGACGTCTACTACGCTCTGCGCAACAGTCCCGCCTGGAACGAGACGCTTCTCATCATCACTTACGATGAGCACGGCGGCTGCTACGACCACGTTGCGCCTCCGCGTGGAGCTGTGCCGCCCGACAACTCCGTCGGCGAATTCGGCTTCGATTTCACGCGCTTTGGGCTCCGCGTCCCTACCGTCCTCGTCTCGCCGCTCATCCCCGCCGGCACTGTCTTCCGCGTCCCGGCGAGCAGTATGCCGCTCGATCACACATCCATTCTCAAGACGGTCGAGACGCGCTGGAGCCTGCCCAGTCTCACCGCCCGCGACGCGGCCGCGCCCAATTTCGGTGCAGTTCTCACTCTCTCCACTCCGCGCTCTGACGATCCCCTTGGTGGAGTCATTGTTCCCACCGTCTCTTTCCAGGCGCTGGATATGACCGTTCCCTCTCACCTTGAGCAGGTCCACGCCGAGCTTGTCTCGGAACTCCCCGTCCCCGATGCTGCCGGCCATGTGCACCATACGATGCCCCCGCTGAAAACGAGCAGCGACTATGGAACCTATATCCGCGAACGCACTGAAGCTTGGAAAGCCGCACGCAGATCAAACAAGTTTCCTTTCAGCAACAGTTTTTGACGATGCTGTTCCACAGACAATACACCGGTTTTTTGCGCACCATGAGGGTTGCCATTTCTCGATAGTTCCGCGTTCGCGGAGTCTGCCAACCCAACAGAACTATCAATTTAGTTGTGTGGGTAACAGGTGTTCTTTACAGATTTGGCCAGATACTTCCTATAAGTGCGGCAATAAAAGCAAGCTGGAAAAGAATACGGGGCGCCGCCGGCAGCACGCGCTTCCCTCCGATGGTCAGATGTTCACGAGCGGCCTTCAAATTGGCGGGCAACAGGCAGCAGAGCATGATGGCGGCAATTACCGCGGCCTACGCAGCCAAGCGCGGTATCTGAAGTCCGATCGCAATTGCAATCCCAGCGATACCCGTTACCGTCATCCACATGCCGGCATTACGCGCTCATAACGGAACCACCCGGATCAGATCCGCTCTTCTTTGTCCCCAGTGAGCAGAGGCCGTGAGCAAAAAAATGACGCCGAGACCTGCGCAAAGAGCCAGATGCCAATCTGGGAAATAGGACCACTCCATTCCCGGGAAACGAAATAAGACGAAGGCAGAGATAAGGCAGAAAAGGGGCGCCATAATTTGAGCTGCCGCGCGGCGATAACATCAGAATGTGTCCATGCTATATCGTAAGAAGCACAATGTGCTCGGGAAACTGCAAACCGGCTTACGAAGCAGCGATAGTAATGGTGGTGTGAGACGCAGAACTGCGTGCCTATTCTGCACTCTGCGTACGCTTAGTTTGTCTTACTCCCAAGGGCGATTGGCCTGAACCTCAAGACGGCGAACTGCTTCGCTCTGATCCTCCGTCTCGCACACGAGCATCATACTTAATGCGTGGCCAGCGTCCACGGTAAGATGCAATGCCGTTCGGGTTCGCCGCGGCGTGAAGCGTTGATCCAATCGCCAGCTCCCGCCGGTGATGCCCCCCACCAGTACCACGGGACTGTGCCAACGATTGGGCTCGGGAATATGAATTTCACCCCGGCCCATAGGCAGAAGGATAAGCCTCTTCGAAGTCAGCAGCGAACCGCCATCGGCGGCGATAGCCATAAGATGCAGATCGCTGCTGAATAGAAGTTGCTTCCCAACTCTTACCTCGCCGGAACCTTCCACCATTTGCATGCCCCCATCAGGCAACCGGACGGCCACGCCCGACATGCGAGGTCCGAGTGACAGATGCAGATCCTCGTTGCCATCCATTGGCAGCACAGCATCCGTCAGCGTGGAGGAGCCATCGTAGTGCACAAAAACATCAATCTTGCGTCCATCCTGCGACGGCACGCGGAAGCGATGCAGGGGAGCATCGGCAGGCGATACCTTTTCGCCGGACAGGCCGAACCTCTGCGCCACTGCGCGATAGAACACATAGACATAGGGCTGATAACGCGGATCACCATGGAACTCGATTGGATCGGTACTGAAGATGACTCTTCCTTTGCCGCGATGAAACTCCGTCACGATGGGGATGCCGGTAGCAGAGTCGAGCAGAGAGGACGCGCCTGCCAGGCGAACAACGATACCTGGAGCGGCCAGATACTCCGGCCAATTTTTGTCTTTTGGCTTCGTGCTCAATGCTCCACGCTGGTATGAAATGCCAGGATAGCGCTCGGAGACAAACTCCACGCCGCAGAGTTCTTTGAGCCGATTGGTGCGCGTCCGCTGACGCAGTGAGTCATAACTGATATCGCCGGAAAGATAGAGCTGACCACCCTGCTCAACGAAGGCCGTGAGCCGCTCGATGATGGCGTCGCTGGGGCAGTAAGAGAGCGGATAGAAGATGGTCTTTACTGCGCCGGGCAGCGATTCAATGTATTCATCGCTGAGTGTGGCAAAGCGGATACGCTGGTCAATCAGCAGGCGAATGCCGTTGCAGATGCCATCCAACACTTGATGACCTTGCCCGCCTTTGCGATTGTCGCCGGCCAGCAGCACCAGTACTTCACTTAGCTCATACCTGGGGCGCAGTTGCCGGAAGAGAAATCCAGTATTGCGGTAGAAGGCCTGAACGTCGCGGGCGATGAGTTCGTTGGGATAGTTGATGCCCCACTCAAAGGGAAGATCCGCGGGATATTTCCAGCACCAGTTTTGAATCTTCGACGCACCGAGCGCAAAGGCATAATGAGCGATGGCCAGAAAATAGGCTTGCTCGTAGGCTTCGCTGCGCGTGGCGATATACGCCTCAGGGCAGGCGCTCCAGGCAGGATGCGTCTTCACGCCAAATTCGCCGATGTTTACGCCTTTCCCGCGCACGCTCTGATCAAGAAATTTACAAACCTGAGGAAAGCGATAGTAGTCCTCCTCGGGCGTGTTGAAGTAGCCAAAATTGGCCAGCTCCAGCTTGCCAAGCGCGGAGAGTAGATCGATTCCGGCGGAAGGCGTCTGATAGAACTCCGCGGTGACGGGATGCTGCTGGTCTACCTGGCGGATGGAATCGTGCATGGCGTTCAGCCAGCGGCGGACTACCTGCGTGCGGAACTCGAAGGCGTCCAGTGTGCGCACATCGCGCCAATCCTGAGTGCCGGAATGAATGGTTAACTTATCGATCGGCGCCTCGGGCGGGGAGATCGTCCACGCACGCCGCAGCGTTTCATCGCTGCCGTATTTCTGGCGCAGATACTCGTGATACAACTTCTGCAGATCCGGAAGATTCGGATCGTGCAATTCCAGGTCGCCATTCAGGTAATACATGATTCCTGGAGCTTCCCTGTAGCGGTTGGCGAATACCTTCACATAAGCTTCCTGCTCGGCCAGATCTTTATTGCCAACGGCAGTATTGGAAAAGATCAACATACCGGGGAAGAACGCACCGCCAGCCCTCTGCACGTTCAGCAGCATGGCGTCGATCCATCGCCACCATGTCTCAGTCGGGCGCTGCTGCGGACCGCGCAATCCCAACAGGTTCTCGTAGACATCAATGCAGGCATCACGGCAACCCTGCGCATCTGCGCGCCACGTGAGTGGATTCTCGTCCTGGTCAATGAAGGTATGCAGGTAGTCATCCGTGCCCTGCAAAAACAGGCTCTTGCCATTGATCTGGAAGTAGTTTTGCTCGAACTTGAAAGGCAGTCCCTGGCGCAAGGTCTCAGCCTTCCAGACAACAAATCCAGTTTGGAAACGATCCACCTGTTCTCCATCCAGCCACAAGCCTGCCTCGGCACGATAGCAGTCCGCGGCGAATGAAGAAGGAGACCATACAATCTCGACGGAGCTAGTCTGGCCGGGCGCCAGATCAATCCGTTGGGAAGCGTGATATGCTGCTGCGCCGCCCTCTACCGCAGTAATTTGCCAGCGCACCTCCGCGGCTGCGTGCTGCCGGCCGAAGTTACTGACCAGCACCTTTGCGCGGACCGGCTCACCATCGCGATAGCAGGCAAAGTTGGTTTCACCTCTGTGCAGAAAACACTTGCGAGTCTGGGCGTGAGCCACCGCGCGCAGGGTGCGCTCACCGGCGGCGTTGCCTTCCGCAAAAAGATCTGTAGTGTCAACACCAAAGAATGCCCAACAGCTACGTGCGTAATAACCCAGTGAGTGAAAAGCCAGCGCACCGGCCGCGCCGCGCTTGCGGCCCAACTCATCATGCGCTTCCAGCAGCGGAATCCAGCGAGCATCATTCATGCCCACAACGCAGGTGGCGGCATAGCCACCAAAGGCGCCCTGCTGATCCGCGGAGTCATTCAAAATGACCTGGTCCTTTGCCGCGCGGATCGCGGCTACGCGCCGCAGGCGGAAATCGGCATCAAACATTCCGATCTGGCTCGGCGTGACCACCAGCGCGTCCTGCGGAAATCCCAACGCGGTATTGATTCGGACCTGAGGCAAACAGCTCTCCAGCCGGAACCGGGCGCCCATCGCCGCACCAGTTGCGTTATGCAGCCCAAAGGTGACGCGCAGCTTGCGGCATGGTGGAACCAGCGTAATCAACTGCTCGACTTCGTGCCAATCGCGCGATCCCCACAGCCGCTCTACATCAACGTTGGCGGCATACGCTTCGCCTCCGTTTTCATCCAACTGCTGGATCTCCACATAAGCATAGCCATCCGGCGCAGCCTGCACATCGACGGCGCGAAACCATCCGCGCAGATAGAACTGCTTTCCATCGCCCTGCGCCGGCATGTCACAGAACCAGGCGGCATGCTGGCCGCGAACACCCGCCGGTACAACGGCCTTGGCCACAGTCTGCGTACCCTGGCCAGGCAGGTTAGCCGAGGCCATGCTGGTATAGTCCGGCGCCGTGGTCTTCCATGAAGATTCCCGCGGGCTCAACTCCGGCAGAAGATTCGACCCATGCTCTTCCGCAACGGCCTTGTCGTAGAACTCCCATCTTCCAGCTCGCTTGATGAGCGGCGACTGAAAAGCGTAACCGCCGGTGCTGAGCAGGTCACCGCCATCGGCGAGAAACGCTTGCACCGCCTTTTGAGCCGGCAGGGGAAAGCTCTCCCCATAGGGCAGCACAAGCAGATCGTAATGCGCGCGATTGAGTTGCTCCGGATCGGCCAATGCATCGGCATCGAGAAACTGAACGTCATAGAAATCCGCGAGAGTGCGCGCCAGCCGCTTTGGATCAGACGCTGCTCCACGCACCGGAATTGCATCGTTGAAGATAGCCGCGGACGGCCGTGTGCGCTGGCCTTGAGCAAGCGTGTCCCGGTGAGCCCACTCCGTGGCCTGCCACACATTAACGACCTCGTCGGGTTCGGCAGGCTGGTCGCCTTCCACAAACGTCAGCCCGGAGAACCATGCGGATCCGCGCGCGCGATAAATGCCGATGACGACCTCGAACCATGTTGTAAAAGGGAGACAAGTAAAAGTCTGGGCAAATTTTTTCCACTCCGCCGAGCCTGCAAAGTTGCCGTACCGATGCTCTGACAATTGCTTGCCATCTACCGTAAATTCGGTAGGTCGTCCTTGAAACTCGAATTGCGATGCGGCAAAGTATGCTCCTGCGCCTTGTTCTTCAGGCTCGATGCCCTCAGTTTTTACCCAGCCGCTCAGCGTATATCGATTGCCGGCCTCCGGCGCCAGAACCAGAAAGCGGGCATAGTCACCTGAATCCGTCTTGATCTGCAGCACCGGTCTGCCGCGATAGCGCACATTGTCGACGATGCGAGCGCCCTCCGTAAACTGCCATCCCCATGCCGCTCCCTCGAATCCAGCTTCGTCGAGCAGCGTCACCTTTTTCCCGGCGCGCGTGGAGGCAAAACGTGCGGTTTCTGGAATCGCAGCGGACCAGGCAAAGCGGCTGGAGAGCGCCATACTCAATGCGCCCATACCTTGCAGAAAGGAACGGCGGGAACTGCGATACCCAACGGTCTTCAGATCAGGAGAATTCATCATTTTGCTACCCTGTTCTTGCCTATGGCCCGATCACAGCATCACTCCACCGTTGTAGCCGGAATGCGCAAAACCGCGCGGTAGCGATCGCCGCGGTAGAAAGAACACGCCGCTTCGACAGGCTCGCCGTCCACGCTCCAAAGCGTGCGCGAAATCACCAGAAGACACGATCGCGGTGGAATCTCCAACAGGTTCGATTCCTGCCGAGTTGCAGCACGCGCTTCCAGAATCTCGTCGGCGACTCCAATACGGACGCTGTAGCGCTCGCGCAGTGTTTGATACAGTGAATGGCGCGCGAAATCGATCTTCTGGATGCCGGGGAACTTACCGGCAGGTAGATAGCTCTCTTCTATAGCTAACGGGATCTCATCGGCGAGCCGCAGACGGTACAGCCGGAAGACCGGAGCATCGGTGGAAAGAGCAAGGCGCGCCGCAATCTCATCGCGGGCGGCGGTGATCTCCGCCATCAGGATCCGGGATCGTGGCTTCATCCCCAGCGCGCGCATCTCCGCCGTAAATCCCGAGAGATGCATGATGTCCTTTTCCATCTTGGGATGAGTCACAAACGACCCACGCCCCTTATGGCGCGTGACAAATCCCTGGTTCTTGAGAGATTGCAGCGCCTGCCGCGAAGTCATCCGGCTCACGCCGTACACTCTGCTCAACTCCTCTTCGCTCGGCAGTGGATCACCGGCCCGCAGGTGACCGGTTTGAATCATTTCGAGCAGTTGTGTTTGTATCTGGGCATACATTGGAATGAAGCTGTTTTTATCTAACGCCTTGAATGGCAACGGTGATGCGCTGCTCCCGGACGCTGCGTCCTCTCGCCCCGATAGCCTGTCCTGTCTAATTCTTGGCATAACTCAGACTCCATAGTGAAAATTGCGAGCTGAATCATCTTACTCGCCCGCACCACTCAGTAACACAATGGCAGCCAGCAGAATGGTGATTCCCAAATACAAGCTTGCCCGGCCACGCCCCCGCACGTGCTTCCACTCGCCGAGGCTGATTCCGATCGCATTGGCCAGCAGCAGCCCCGCAGCCAGGCTGAGCGGCCAGCCGATGGAAGTGCCAAGCGATCCCAGACGCTGCGCCGCTGCGCCATAAACAAAGATGCTTCCACCCCAAAGCAGCGCCATCAGCGAGGAAAGCGCATAGAGCCGAACGCCACCGGGAGCGCAGAATCTTCCCAGGTTTCTATTCCTGAAAAAGAGATAGGCGCAAAAGCCGAGATTGGCCAGCGATCCTGCGCCCAGCATGACTCCCCAGATAAGATTGGCGCTGGCAAAGGCGCTGAGTCCCGCAGATTGTCCGTATCGAGCGACCGGCTGCGCCAAGGCAAATCCGATATTGAAGACCGCCGAAAGCACTCCCGAGCCGGTCGCGAGCAAAAGAGCAACACCCAATGGCCGGGCCTTGCCGACCAGGTCGCCACGATCGGCCGCACCGCCGGCTTTCTCGCGCAAGTGCCCGGCATAGCCGCAGAAGACAATGCCTATGACAGCTACTGCCACGCCCTCAAGAATCCTCAGCCCTTCCGGCTCAAATAGCCGCTGGCGTGCAAGCAGGATCATGGGCAGAAGCGAGCCAAGCGACGAACTGATCGCCAGCACCAGGGTGTTAGCCAGCGAGATGCCGATTGCGCTCACACTTTGTCCGAACATAATCGCGCCGAAACCCCAGGCAAATCCCGCTACGGCGGCGATGGCGAGAGCCTGCGAGGGCGCGCCGGCAAGGATCGCCCAACTGTTCGGCGCCTCCACCGTCAAAATAACCGCGGGCATTACCAGGCACGAGACCGCAATAAAAAGGCTCCAGACGTGCTCCCAGTCCCAGCGGCCCAGAAAGCGCATTGGCAGGGTAAAACTGCCGTTCATGATGCCGGATACAACGGCCAGAACGACTCCATCCCCCAGCGCGCCTTTCATCGCCCCCTCCGCCTTGCATGAGTCTAGCCGCTATCGCGTCCGCCTCGTCTAACGCGATGGAGCGGCAACCATTCGCACTTTCGGTGCCTTACCGCACCATTGGCACCTTGAGGTAACGGTCTCCCATCAACTATTCTTGCTCTAATACAACTAGTAGACTATACAATAACACATACGGGATGTAATGTAATTGGAAGAACATTACAGCAATTCCGGAGTTGCGTCGGCCATCTTAGAAGGATACAGGGCCGCGACTCGCCAGGGACGCGCAGAATCGACAGTGACGGCTCAGGCGAGCAACTTGCCGCGATTGCGATAGGTGCAGGCCATGAGCGAAGCCGAGCAAAGGATGTCGAAATTACAGGATCAATTGCGAGGAAAGCTGGTGGTGTCCTGCCAGGCTGCACCAGCGGATCCACTGGATGATACCGAGACGATTCGCAGAATTGCGCGAGCGGCGGTGGCCGGCGGCGCCGGCGGCCTGCGCATCAACAGCGCCGAGCACATTGCAGCCATTCGCAAGGATACGAACCTTCCGATCATCGGGATTCAAAAGCGCTATGTGCAGGGCAATCTGCGCATTACGCCGGATTTTGCCTCCGCCGAGGCGCTGGCCAGCGCTGGGGCAAGCATCCTTGCGCTGGATTGCACAGCTCGCACATGGACGTTTGGAGAGCCCTGGCGGGAATTGATTGAGCGCATCCATGCGGAACTGAAGCTGCCCGTGATGGCCGACGTCGCGACAATGGAGGAAGCGGTCACCGCGGCCCGAGCCGGAGCGGACTTCGTGGGCACGACTCTCCACGGCTATACAGAAGATACGCGCACCAGCCGCGCGCACAACTGGAAGTTGCTTGCGGAGATGGTGCGCCAGATTCGCGTTCCCATTATCGCGGAGGGACACATCTCAACCCCCGTCGAAGCGCGGCGCGCCATCGCGGAAGGAGCGCTGTGCGTTGTTGTAGGTTCGGCGATCACCCGTCCAGGCATGATTACGGCAAAGTTTGCGCGTGCTATGCGCAGCCCGACAGACGGCCCCCCCGCGGTGGCTGCGGATATCGGCGGCACGTCGATTAAAGCAGGCGTGGTGAGTCCGGATGGCGCCTTGAGCCTTGCCACTCACGTTCCCACAAACGCCGCGCTCGGCCGCGATGCGATTGCCTCCAGCTTGGCCACCGTCCTTGAAGAAGTGCTGGAGAAGGCGCATCGGCAGGGGATAGCCCCGTGCGGCATCGGCATTGCAAGCGCAGGCGCCATCGATGCCGTGGATGGCTCGGTCTTCGCGGCTACGGAAAATCTTCCCGGGTGGGCCGACTTCAAATTGCGCGAATTTGTCGAGAAGCGCTTCCACCTTCCCACGTCCGTCGTGAATGATGCGCATGCTGCTGCGCTGGCCGAACTGCATTTCGGCAGCGGCCGCAATCTGAATGATTTCGTAGCGCTCACGATCGGTACCGGGATCGGAGGCGGAGTCGTTTCCAACGGCAGCCTGCTCCGTGGCGAACACGGATTGGCCGGCACCATCGGGCATCACGTCATCCGCGTGGATGGCCGCCGCTGCAATTGCGGCCGCAAAGGCTGTCTTGAAGCATACGTCTCCGCCGCATCACTGTTGCAGGAGTATGCGAAGCACTCCGGTCACCCGCTCGATTCCGCCACGCCCGGCACAGCGCTCGCGCAGCAAATCAGCCAGCTCGCCCGGAATGGCGACCTCGCGGCGCGGACCGCCTATTCCGTGCTGGCCGGGTATCTTGCCGAGGGAGTTGCAAACCTCTTCAACCTGTTCGATCCGCAGGCTGTATTTCTCTCCGGCGGGCTAGTCGAAGCGCACAGTCAATTCGTCGCGGATGTCGAAAGCCGCGTTGCCGCAATGTTGCACTTTTCGGCCAAGCGTCAGCCGCGTGTGCAATTGGCCACGCTGGGCCACTATGCCGGAGTGCAAGGCGCCGCCGCACTCGTCTTCAGCGAGCGGGCGTAGGCAGGAAAGGCCAAGCCACTTCACCTTTCGCTTGCGCCGGGCTGGCTGTTGTACAGGATCATGGCCGCATCCACGCGCGTTACCTGCGCGTTGTCTGCACCCACAACCCCTTCGCGCAGCACTGCGATATCGGGCTTGCGGGCGCCGGGCTGCTTTGCCATCAGCTCAGCCACGGTGCTGATCAGTTCACCGGTAGTCATCGGTGCATCGGGACAAAACATCTCAGGAGACTGCTTGCACGGCAGCACCGTACCGGTTGCGTGCCATGCTTCAACCGCGCGCGAGATCAGTGAATAAAGTGGAACGTCCTTGTACGTTGCTGCTTCAAATGCAGACTTTCCGTACATGGCGTTGGCGTCATCGTCCTGTCCGGCCGGGCCGCTCAGCGCAAAGGCGCGATCAAGAATATCAGCGGTTTCCCCTCGCGTGAGCACCTCAGAGGGCTTGAAGTCCGCATCTCCCATCGTCATCCATTCGTGAGTGACCACATACTGGGCTGCCTGCCAGGGGCGGGTTCCCATCGACAGGTCCGGCATGGGCTGGCGTGCCAGAATACTGCCCGCCTTGAGAAGAGCAATCTGCACCTCGTCCGCAGCGACAGCGCGCGGCTGCACATGCTCGGCCACGGCCAGCGCGCCCAGCGCGCCCGCCGCCTGTCCGGTGAGCATGGTAATGGGTTGCAGGCGTGTGGCGCCGTTGGCCAGGCGCGTTTGCGAGATATTCTTCTCCGCGGCCAGCAATCCATCCACCTTGTCTGGAATCAGCGAGCCCAGAGGCACTTCAAAGGGTCCGGAACGAAAGCCGGGCGGCCGGTTTGTGATGCTCTCGATATCCTTATTAAAGTCGGAGGGCGCGTTGCAACCGTGCAGATCGTCGGCATAATCGCCCACCGCGATCGCATCCGGAAATCCGATGATGGAAATCCCGCCCTGTTTCTCGCGCCTGATTTCGGCAGCGGTGAGCGTGTGCTCTCCAATCAGTCTATTGCTCTCGCGAATGTAGGCCGCCGGCGGAAAGTGGTTCTCAATCGCCTTGAACTCCGCCGATATATTCGGGCAGGAATTTTCGTTGCGGTTGTATTCCGTATCGTAGCCCTCGTCATTGGCCACCGACCAGAGCGTCTCTTTCAATTCGTGTTGCAGATAATACAGGTTGGCCAGCGTCTTCAGCTTCGCCTCACACAGAATCTTCTGCCTGTCGGCGCGATTATAGATCGTTGTGTTCACCGGATAGTCATTGAACCAATTGAGCGCCGTGCGTGTAATCTGGCGGCTCTCTGTGGAGACGTAGTTTTCCGGATTGCTGGAATCGGGAAGCCCACGGTAAGAATTGTGAAATGCGAAGTTGACAGGAAGCTGCAGACCAGCGGGATTTCCGTTGATCTGCCACTGCCGGCGCAGAGCAGGCAGGTATTTCTGATACTCCGGTGGCGGATCCTTCATCCACAAGTCGGCAGGAACGCCGCCCGGGTACTTCTTGATGATTATCGCGTAGGTGATGTCCTGCGTGCAGGACTTTCCGTTGTCCGCTCCGACCGACCGGCCACTGCGATACTGCGCCGGCGTCAGCGGTATTACATCGCCATATTCGGTGGCGTCGATCAGAATCTTACTGTGCAGGGTTTCTCCGCGCGAGGTAACGACTCCGGTGACGGTGTCGCCGTCCGCAAGCACGCGCGCCACGCGGTCTTGCAGCAGCAGATCGATGCGGCCCTTCGCCTGCTTGTTGGCGTTCACCTCAGCGATCATTTCGGTGAGAACCTTCCGCACCGCCGAAGGCTCAAAGCAGTGCGTATGATCTGACCAATAGCAGGTGGATACCGATTTTCCGCGCGCCAGGTAATAGGCCTCCATCCGGCTCAGAAATTCACGGTAAAGGCCTGAGGGAGGCGTCAGATTGTTGCCCTCATCCATGGTGCTCACTGCCGCCGCGGCCGCCTGCCCGCCGATCCAGTCTGTCTCCTCCAGCAGAGCCACGCGCGCCCCCATACGAGCCGCCTGCATTGCCGCTCCGAATCCGCCTGTCCCGGCGCCTGCGATGACTACGTCATAGCTGCGCGTGGTGCCAGCCGTTGGTGCTGCCGCCGTAGTAAAAGGAATGGCAAAAGCGAATGCCATCAATACCGTTGCCTGATGAATCGTGTTTCGCATCTCACCCTCCTTGGGCCCCGCGCTGCGTGGACGCAAAGTCGTGCCGGATACAAATATGGATGCGGGCAGCCCGGGACTGCCCGCATGAGATGTATTGCCCTGCCTCCCAACAATCTGGGAAGATCCTAGAAGTGCACTTTCATACTGACCTGCACGTTGCGAGGCAGATTGTATTGTGAGTTGATAAATCCGAAGCCCGGGGCTCCGAAGGTAGCAGCCGGCAAACCAAAATTTACCTTATTGAGTACATTGAATGCCTCGCCGCGAAATTCAAGAGCCACGTCCTCGTGGATCGGAAAGTATTTGATCACCGAAACGTCGTCCTGAAAGGAAAGCGGACCGCGAAGCGCCGCCGCGGAACGAGGCACGTCGCCAAGTTCAAAGGACTGAGGCAGCCTGAACGCGGCAGGATTGAAATAACCCTGTGTCTGGCCTTTGCCGCCCAGGCGATTATGCGTTGATCCGGAGGTAAGCGGATTCTGTCCCGGAACATAGACCGGGCGCGTACCGGCAAAGGCCGGCGCGCCGCTTACACCCATGCCTGCCGGAAAGCCGGAGGATATCTGAATGATCGCAGTCAGTGTCCAGCCGCCAGCGGCTTGATTGGCCCAGCCCGGCATATTGGCGCCGTACGGTTTGCCACGGCCGACAGGGACAGGCCAGGTGGCCGTTCCGATGATGTGCTGCGGAATGTCCGAGGCAAGATTCGAGTGCTCGTACTGATGCAGGAAGTAGTAATCCTGGATTCCTGGGTTTCCGGTGGGGTTCAGGAATCCATTGGTGAGATCGCTGACATTGCCCAGCAGCTTGGACCAGATATACGACACGGAGCCGTTGAACCCTCCGGAATGATTCATAAGCCACGTTGCCTGCAGCGCGTTGTACGTTGTAGATCCCTGATCCCAGTAGGCGACACCCACGGAGCCATTCTGAATGCCGCTGATCGCGCCGCCAGTGTACTGCGGAAACGCGGTGAGCAACTGGACACGCTGCACGGTCGGCTTTGAAAGCAGTGACCCGGGAGCAAGGCCGGAGGCTCCATAAAAGGGATTGGTCACCTGCGCTTCCAGATAAGAGACCTGCGCCGAACTGCCTGGAGCGCCGAAATAAGCCGGCTGCAGATCATTGAGGCGAATATTCATGGGAAGTTTGACGCCGTGGCCGCCGACATAATTCACCTGCGCGACCATGCCTCTTCCCAGGTTGCGCTGGACACCTAAATTCCACTGCTGTTGATACGAGAGCGGATTGTCGTAGCGAAATCCTGAGATCGTCGATCCAGAACTGACGCCCGCACCAGCGGCCGCACCTGCCGGCAGCGCGACTCCAGACGGGAATGGATTGTCGATCGTAACTGCGGGTGTAAATCCGCTGGCGCTGGTCGAGATGCTCGTTGACTGCGTGAATCCGATATTCGGATCACCAAAGCCGCGTTCCGAGATGGGCAAAAAGAGGATCCCATAACCGCCGCGGACTACAGTGTCCGGTGTGATCCCGTACGAGAAGCCGAGACGTGGCGCAACTTCGTGGTAGTAGGTCGGTGAAGTGCGCGAGGGGTTGCCGTTAGCCCCCAGAAACTGCGCTCCTCCGCGAATATTGAATCCAATCGAGGCCGAGAGCGGATTGATGACATTCGGACTGAAATCGGCCCAGCGATTGTAGCGCTCCGCGAAGCCCGTCTCAACATCCCACCGCAACCCCAGATTCAACGTCAGATTCTGCAATAAGCGCCAGTCGTCCTGAATATACAGCCCGTTCACCCATTGGTTGAATGCCACGGTTTCCTGACGGACGATATTGCCGGCGCCGGGATAGCCAAGCAGGAAGGAAGCCCACGAGTCGAAGGGGCTTTGCCCCGAAGGCAACGGAGAATTCGGTGTTGGGCCACCCGTGTACTGCGTGTTGAAAGTGAAGTTACCAGTCGGACCTCCAAGACCCAACTGATTTTCCAGAATCAGCCGGCCATTGTATCCCATAGCGATGTTATGCTTGCCGCGCTGAAGCATAACGCTGGCATTCAACGAGTGGGTATAATGCGCCCACAGGTTAAAGCTGCTGGAGAAGCCGAGCGATTGCAGGCCGCTAAAGGCGATAAACGGCAGGCCGGGGACTTGCTGCTGCGATGTAAATTGACTGGAAAAGCCGTATTTGGATGCATCGTACATGTAGAAGTTGTTGCCCAGCTGATAATTGGTCTGACGCGCGAAGCCATAGCTGAACTGCACCAAGGTGGAGGGCGATAGCGTCCAGATATCTTCCGCGGCAAACAGATACGCGGTAAGGTGCTGTTGCCAGCCGCTTGGAGCGTCCACTGTGTTGAAAAAGGGTGAGTAATTCAAGTGGCCGTTCGTATCGCGAGTACCCCGGATGAAAGCTCGCTGCTTGTCTGAAAAGTTATGATCGACGCGAAAGTTGAACTGGTTGTCCGTGTCAGTAATGGTCTGGACGCTACTGTAGTTATTGACAATTCCCGGCGTATTGGGCGCCGGGAAAAACGACAGAAGAGATTTCGCTACCGGATTGAAGGAGCTTGCGGGAATGCAGTATCCGGCAGGATAAGCGGTGCCGTTACATGTAGCCGCCGGAATAGGCGATCTTTGGCCGGTCGTGGAATTGTAAGAGTTGGGGTCATAAACCACGGTTGGCGCTTCCGTAAAGATGCCTTGCCGCATGAGTGCCGTCGGAACCGTAAGCAGACTGACAGTGGGAGCTAAATTTCTGATGCCTTCATATCCGAAGGTGAAGAATGTCTTGTCTCTGCCGTTATACATCCGCGGCAGGTAGACCGGCCCACCGACAAAGGCGCCAAATTGGTTCGAGCGATGGGGCGGACGAAAATCGTTAATCCCGGGATAGGGATAGACACCGCTGCGCTTAGTGAAAAAGTTGGCGGCATCGAGCTTATCGTTGCGAAGAAAATCGTAGACGCTTCCGTGCAACTGATTCGTCCCGGACTTGGTCACGATGTTCAGCACCGCGCCGCTGGTCATGCCATACTGGGCCGGCGGATCGGATGTGACGACCTTGAATTGGCTGACTGCTTCTACTGAGGGCGTGACGGCCGGCTGGCCTTGACAGCAGACCACGATCGAAACACCATCGAGCAGCACCTCATTCGATCCGCCGATTCCGCCGTTTGATTGAAAGTTGTTCGTGGCCGCCGCAACCACCGCTCCGCGGGCCACAGCGACTCCCACACCAAAATACTGGCCCGCCGCAATGCCCGGCGACAAGATCGCCAACCCATAGGGATTGCGCCCATTCAGAGGCAGATCACTCACTTGCCGTGACTGAACCGTGTAGTCCAGATTCGAAGTCTGCGTATCCAGCGCTCCAGCGGCCTCCCCCTGCACGGTAACTGTTTCACTCTCCCGCCCGACCGACAAGGCAACGTCTACCTCTGCAACCTGGCCCACCGTCAGCGTGAGCGAGGTCACCGACTTCTGGAATCCCCGCTTTTCCACCGACACAGTGTATTGGCCCGGCAGCAACTGAGGAAAGGTGTATTGCCCCGCGTTGTTCGTCTGTCCGTGTAGTGTCAGTCCGGTGGCCGCCTGGTTCAACGTCACACTGGCATCCGGAACCACCTTTCCCGCAGGGTCTGTCACCGTGCCCAAAATTGTCCCGTTCTGCACTTGTGCCTGCAGCAGACCTGCCGTCAGCAGCGCGGCGCATAGGAACCATATGAAGCACGCGCATGAAAGCCCGTTCCCGTGCTTGCGTCCGAATGGCGTCTCAAGCTTCATGCCGGCCGCTCGCTTGCCGGCGTGAAAGATCCTACCAATGAGCTGCCTCATCTATCTTCCTCCTCCCTCAAATGCGCTGGGACCCCAGTACACGTCATGTACTACTCCCGCTTTTGGGTTCTTACGTGTGTCCGCTGCTCTGCCCCTCCGTTCAGCGGTGGCCGTGACCGGTTCGTCGATTCTTCACTTACTTGACCCCGTGCCCGTAACAAGAACCTGCGCCAGCGCCGCTGGCGCCATTGCGCCGTCCTTCCTCACTCGCGAAACAACCTGCAAAGCCATCCCGTGCTCGTCGAAACCGCCGGCGCGGTGTCACGATCGTATTTTCCAAGTTGGATTCTAAACATATAGTTGTCTATACCGCTTGTCAAGTGAAAAAGTACAGTATTTCGCAAAATTTCCGGCTCTCCTTAGGTAACGTGTTTCGAGTTGTTTATCCCAGGGATGAACGCGGATTAGAGAGACGATGGCGGTATGTTGAATTCCGCGGGAGCATTTGTCTACAGCGAAACCGGAGTTGGTATATCCTGATGGGCCCTTGTACCTTTATTGCCGAGTCGACTCACGTTGGGGTTGCGTCGGCCCGCAGGTAATGCCAGCGCAATACAGCATCCCGGATTTTGCCAGTATTCTTATGGCAAAAATATCCCTGCAGAGCTGCAACCTGCTTGTCAAACCGAAATTAGGAACCCGTGCAGTAGCTCCGTAGATAATGAAGGTGTAATAGAGGGCCAATGATGAGACGATTCTCTTTTCTGTTCCTCGTCGGTTGCTGCCTGTTCCGGATTTCGGCGGCAGGTCAACTGCCACTGCTCGGGATCGCGCGAGTCAGCATCCGTGTCACCAAT
>JAJZVZ010000226.1 GCA_021846945.1 Acidobacteriota bacterium
AGCGACGGTCTATGGAATCTCCACCAGCTCCATCTGGCCGTCGCGGCGGCGATGAAGCACATAGGTTTCTCCGGAACCGGTGTGAAAGATCAGCAGATCGCGGTCGCGGAACTCCGCCTCTTTGACCGCTTCCTCGATCGTCATCGGCCGGAGCGCGATGGCATCGCCATTCCTGACGATATGCGGCTCGACGATAGCAGAGCGTACGGGAAACGAGTGCACGGCGATCGCAGCGCGCACCTTCGGTGCGGCTCCGGCCGGCCGTCCATTGCCTTCCTCGGCCACCGGCTCCGCGGCGCGCGCCTTGGGCCGCGCCACCGGCGGCGCGCTGAGCACCTTTTCCTCCTTGGGGAGCCGCTTGCTGGCCAGCCTGCGGTCGCGATGCCGCTGGGCCTGAAGCTCGGCATGCGCGATGGCCTGGCGCAAAGCGGCGTCGAGCGTGGTGGCCTTACCCTCGGCCACGATCTTCTTGTTCCGTCCCTTCACGGTCAACTCCACGATCTGCAAATGGCGTTCGGCAGCGCAAACGATGCTGGCGCGCATGCCTCTGCCTAATATCCTGCTGATCCGCTGCAACCCTTCCTCGGCCCGCCCACGCAGAGCCTTGGAAACCCTTCCTTGCCTGGCGGTAAACTCCATTTCCATGGTCAGCCTCCGCTCATCGCTCCCCTCAGCGCGACACGCCCGCCGGGGGAACGACGGATTCTACATCTGCTGCTTGGGTTCAAAGGGCGCGCCTGCTGCTGCCCGCCCCGCCTCCTCCGCGCACCCGAACGCCGGATCACCACGCCGGCAATCAGATTCCGGGTTAGAGAAGCACAGTATATGCCCGTCGCGAATCCGAGAAAAGCCTTCGCGAGAGATAGGCTGTGATCTTTTCCACATTCTGGTTAGACGAGTGACGGGGCAGGAGATGGCCGGAGCCCCTAAAAAACCTTTCCGCCCGGCTCTTCAGATCTCCCAGCGGAGGAGCACCGCCCCAACGGTGAACCCCGCGCCGACGGCGGCCAGCAGCGCCAGATCGCCCTTTTTCAGCTTGCCCTGCTCAACGGCCGTCTGCATGGCCAGCGGAATGGTGCCGGCGGAGGTATTTCCGTACTCTTCGATATTGATAATGACCTTCTCCGGGGCCAATCCGAGCCGTTCGGCGGTGGAGGTAATGATGCGCTTGTTGGCCTGGTGGGGGATAAAGCAACCCAGATCCGCGCCGGAAATGCCGTTACGCTGCAACAAACAAGAGGTAGATTCGGCCATCTTCCGGACGGCAAATTTATAGACCGCCGGGCCGTCCTGAAAGATGTAGTGCATCTTTTTGTCCACGGTCTCGTGGCTGGAGGGGTTCAGGCTGCCGCCGCCCTTGAGGTTCAGAGCCGCACCGCCGGAGCCGTCGATCTCGTTGATGTAGTCGATAAAGCCGATCTCGCCGTCTTCAGCCGGCTCGATCAACACCGCGCCGCCGCCGTCGCCGAAGAGGACGCAGGTGGTACGGTCGGTGTAGTCGGTCATGCGGGTATTGGCGTCTGCGCCGCAAACCAGTACTTTCTTCTGCGCTCCGCTCTCCACCAGCTTGACGCCTGTCTGCAGGGCGAAGACGAAGCCAGAACATCCGGCCGAGACATCGAAGCCCCAGGCGCCTTTGGCTCCAAGCTTGTCCTGTACCAGGCAGGCCGTCGAGGGGAACATCATGTCGGGAGTGACCGTACCCACGATGATGACCTCCACGTCGGTGGGCTCGATGCCGCGTGCCGTCAGACACTTCTTGGCGGCTTCGGTGCACATGTCGCTCACGCCCAGCCCCTTGGCCAGCACATGCCGTTCGCGGATACCAGTGCGCTCGATGATCCACTCATCGCTGGTATCCACCATCTTTTCAAGATCCTGATTGGTCAATACTTGAGGGGGAGTATAGGTCCCGAGTGCCGTAATCTTGGCACGCCGGCCCACAACGGGGCGAACGGTAAGGCTCAATGGCTGTCTCCTTGCAGCTTGATCCGGGCCGGACTGCTCAACGCCCCGTCCCTGCCGCGTCTTCGCTTTTGCGGCGGGCGTCAGACACCACTTCCGCAAACCAAAAGGTAAAAGCGCCCACGGCGCCCAAAAAAGTACCGGGTTACCTACTGCGCCCGTACTAGCCCGTTACCGTTGCTTCCTTCCGGACCTGGCGGGGTTGGCGGGATTACGTCGCGTAGGACCCGGCACTTATTGATTTTAGCACTCGGGGAGGACGCAGGTTTGCCCCCAGACCTCAGGCCGGAAAGAGCGGAACCCGACCCTCCGAAAACCTTACGATTCGCCTGCTGCGCGCAGGCCTCAGGCCGGCATGGCCGCCAGCGTCTGGCGTATTCCCTCTTCGTAGGATGTGCGCTCAATCCCGCCCAGAAGCCGCTGAAGACGACTATCATTGAGCAGCACGGGGTTGGTTTGCAGGTAGTGCATCTCGACCAGCTCGCGCACCGTCGGGTTGAAGAGGCCCATCACGCGCAGCATCGTTTTGTCGGCCACGAACATCCGCACCGGCTTCCCTGCCGCCGCAAAAATCTTCGCCACGATCGCGCGTTGCGTGGCCGTGCCGCTGCCCGCAAAGTGCCACGTCTGTCCCCATGCGGCATCGGTCTTCAGCAGGCGAGCCACAATCGGTCCCACGTCAGGAATGAAGACAAACTGATGCGGCGTGTCGATGGGTCCGATCAACTGCGCGCGCCCGCCGCGCTTCGCTGCTTGAAACGCGTTCCACAAGAAGCTCTTGTCTACATTCGGCCCGTAGAAATCGGGCAGCCTGAGCTCGCACGCCTCAATCTTCCCCGCATCGCGCGCCGCGAAGAGCAGGTCCTCCTGCTCCTTGCGCATCCTGCCTTTGAATGTATTCGGATTGCGCGGGTGATCCTCATTGACCGTCGCGCTCCGCGGCATCCCGTAGGGATACACGGTGCCGATGAGCAGAACGCGCCGCACGTCCGCTGCGACGGCGCCGTCGAGCGTCTTCCGCATCAGAATGGGATGCAGCTCGAACTGCCAGTAGTTCACGCCAATCAGATACACGATCACGTCCACGCTTTCGAAGGCCGTCCGCACCGACGCGGGATCATCGGGGTTCCAGGTCCGGGGCTCGGCCAGCGGATCGCCGCCAAAGGCCGTCTCAAGCGCCTCGGCTGACCGGCCTATGACGCGATAGGCCGCTCCCTCCTTGCGCAATGCGGCGGCAACGCTCTTTCCGGCGGCTCCGGCCGCTCCCAAAAGCGCAACTTTACCCATAGATTCCTTTCCGCACTTCCTATGGGATGAGCCTTCCCCGGCAAACGCTGCAAAGTTACCTGGCAATCAGATACCGATCGGACAGACAGGCTTGACCTCCAGCGTATGCCAGGAGGGCCTCGGCGGTAACAGATTGCAGACCCAGTTGCAGGAGGAAGAAGCGCCGATCCATACCACGTTCCCGCAGGGCTTCATATGCCCGGCAAGGGAATCTTCTCGGCGCATGCGGCAGCATGCGAAAACGCCAGTTTCCGGACGACCTTTCCATTCAAGCCGTGACATCCTGAAAGCGACGCCAGATGGCCGGGAGCACGGTCCTTACGTACAGAGGCAGGACCGGAACCTGCGCGGAAGCTAGCGCACCTTCTTGCGAGTTGCCGTCCGGGACTTCGGTTGCATCTTAAGATTGAGCGCCACGGCGGCGCGTATGAGATCCTTCAAGGCCACCGCATCGATCTTGTCGCCTTCGTGAATATCAATGGCACGCCGGACATTCCCCTCAAGGCTCGAGTTGAAGAGACCCGCGGGATCCGGCAACGCAGCGCCCCTGGCAAAGGTCATCTTGACGGCGTTCCTGTACGTCTCACCGGTGCAGACAATGCCGCCGCGGGACCAGACGGGAGTCCCCGGCGATGTCGGCTTGACCCACTTCCACTCTTCGACGATCTGAGGGTCTGCCGCGTGCACGATTGCGCGCAGCTTTGCGAGCGTCTTCCCGCGCCAGTCTGCAAGTTCGTCAATCTTCGCGTCGATAAAAGCGGAGGCCGATTCTGCCGGTACGGGCTTTTTCATGGGCGGTTCCAACCTTCGGACCTAATGTAGCCGCAGGCGAGCGCCACCTGCAACCTTTCCGCGCCTCCGGTGGTTCATCTGCCGGAATGCATATTCCATCCCAAATGATTGGATAAGGTCTAATTAAAACTCATTCCACCCGCTGTTCAGAAAGTCAAAATGGAAATCCCTGTCAAAAAGCTCCCATGTCATGATTGACATCGGGGATTGGTGGGTGATACGATCCGCACGATGTAAAGGATTGCATAAAGACAAAGCCCGCACACCTTCGCCAGGGTGCTTCAAATAGTGTCCACTGGGGACCGCCGCTTCACTGGGTTCGTCAGGAACTGTCGTGCCTGGCGCGGGCGGTGATTTTCGGAATGCAATCCGGTTTTATCTGTAACCGGGACAATGCAAGATTGCTTCTCATTGCCCCGGCGCCTGAGCCTAAGCATGTTTTTCGGCGGATTTGTAAGAGGCAGCGGGAAATTCTTGGACGTGATCGGTCAGTCCGAAGAACCAATGACACGAATTCATTCCCGCACACTCGATTGATTACTGGAGGTACTGTCATGAAGACGCAAATCAAAATCCTGCCCTGCCGGGCTTTCCATGAAAACGTTTATATTTTCGTGCTACTGCTCCTGTGTGTGCTCCTGGCACCGCTTGCGCTATTTGGCCAGAGCGGCGCGGGTTCAATCCAGGGCACTGTAACCGACGCAACCGGCGCTGTGATATCGGGCGCGTCCATTCGCGTGGTCAACGCCGGTACGGGCGTGGTCTCCACAACGACATCAAACCGAGTTGGCTTCTACCAGGTTCCCGAACTCTTCACGGCAACTTACAAGGTGACTGTCTCGGCCCCTGGCATGAAAACCTACACCACTTCGGTTGAATTGCAGGTCGCCCAGAATGCGGTCATCAATCCGGTATTGACCGCGGGTAGCGTCACGCAACAGATCACTGTAAACGCCGATACCGTTCAGCTGACCACGCAGGACAGCGGCACGATCGGGTCGACGCTGGAGAATCAAAGAATCAATCAGCTCCCCATGAATGGCCGCAATATCCTCAGTCTCGTCGGCGAGTCCACGCCTGGCCTGGAAGACAACGGCCAGAAGATGGACGGCCAGGCCATTGAAGCTCTTGACTACCTCGTTGACGGCACCAGCACACAGAACAACCTCTTTGGCGGCCAAAACAAGGACGACAATGGCCAGAGCGGTAATGCACCGACCGGAGGGTCGACGCCTCCGGTTCAATTGCTCGATGCCGATTCGATTCAGGAAGTGAAGGTTCAGGGCGCAAACTCGAGCGCGCAGTATGAGGCTCCTGCAACCGTGCTGCTGACAACGAAGTCCGGCACCAACGCCCTTCACGGCACGTTCTTTGAAACGGCGCGCAACAACGCCTTTGGCCTGGCCAGAAGAAGACAGGACCCGGTCAACTTTGCGGCTCCGCACCTGGTCCGTAATGAATTCGGCGCGTCAGCCGGCGGCCCCATTGTGCTGCCGCATATCTACCACGGTAAAGACAAATCCTTCTGGTTCTTCTCCTTCGAGCGATATTCTCTTGCCGAGCTGACTTCCTCGCTGGTAGCTGTGCCTACGGATGCGATGCGAACGGGCAATTTCAGCGGCCTTTTCACCCGTTCCGGTTTGCTGCAAACTCTCTACGATCCGGCGACAACGCATTCGAGCCCGAATTGCGCCGTGCCCCACAGTTCGACGACTACGAAAAACCCCTACTGCCGCACTGCCTTCGCCGGAAATGTTATTCCCAGCAGTGAGATTTCGCCGATCGCCAAGCTCTACGGAAAACTGATTCCTGCGCCCACCACGCCGGACAATCCGCTGATCAAAGGAAACCTGACTGTCGAGGAGCCCACTTATCAGGTGATTCCGCAGTTCACTTTCCGTCTCGACCACAACTTCAACGAAAATAATCGTGCGTACCTCCGCTTTACCGAAAACAACTCGAACACCAACATTACATCCGGCGGACTGGTGAATCTGCCGCTCAACTCCGGCGGCGTCAACATTCCTTTTGGCGCGGCTTTTGGCTGGTCCAACTCCCCGCTTACTTCATTTCTGGCCGCGGCGAGCTACACGCACATCTTTTCGCCTACGTTCTTCTCCGAGACCATCCTCTCGCAGCAATGGCTCAGTGATGCGCAGGTTCCAGGCACGGCCATCAACAACAACTACGAATCAATGCTGGGTCTGCCGAACAACTTCGGTGAAGTGGGCTTCCCGTCAATTTCCGGGCAACTTGTGGGCCTTGGATCCACGCAGACCAACAACGCCAAAATCTCACAGATCGTCTCGACGATCGACGAAAACCTGACCAAGATTGCCGGGCGGCACCAGATTTACTTTGGCGGACGCTTCCGCCATACGCGGAATGCGGACCTGCCCAACGGTGCGGCTGACACCATCTCGTACGGCGGCAATCCCGTCGCTCTCTACAATCCCACATCGAAAACCAATTTCAATGCGTACCCTAACACCGGTTATGCCGACGGCAGCTTCTTCCTCGGCTCTGCCGGCAGTTATAACGTCCACCTGGAACCGGCGCACGTGCATTACCGGCTGCTCGAATACGACGCCTACTTCCAGGACGACTACCACATCAAGAAAAA
>JAJZVZ010000227.1 GCA_021846945.1 Acidobacteriota bacterium
GGGGTTCTTTACCTCTTCGGCCAGAGTCGTCACCGCGTCGAAGCCAAGATATGTGAGTGCGGCAAATGAAGTTGCATGCGCGATGCGCCGTACGCTGAACGTCGCGGGATTGTAAAAGGGGGCGGTGGAAAACAGACCCGCAATGCCCTGTCGAATCCAGATATACCGGATGGCAAACACGACGAATGCACCAAGCACGGCAAACATGACCGCCAGGAGCATCTGATTGGTGCGCGCTGTTGAGCGAATTCCGTTCAGGTTCAGCATCGTGATGCCTCCGGCAAACAAAGCGCTGCCCACGATAAATGGCAGCCACGGAAGCGCCCTCTGCAGAGCAAGGGTGCCGTATATCACGCAGAAGAGCGGAATCACAATGTAGTCGAGCAGCATGGCCCAGCCGGCTGCAAATCCCAGAAAGGGATGGATACCACGGCCGACGTAAGTGTATGCGGAACCAGCTGACGGGTAGAGTGAAGCCATTCTTCCATAACTGATTGCCGTCAGGACCATCGCAACCATCCCCGCCAGAATGGTTACCACTACATGGCCGCGCGCCTGCGTGTCGGCAAGTCCGAACACCGTAGCAGGAGCGCTGGGTGTCACAGCTACAACTCCATAGAGGAACAAGTCGCCAAGGGAGAGGACACGAAGAAGATGAGGGGCTGGAGAGGTGACCGATGGTCCCGGGATTCGCTCGCTCATAGATGAGAAATTTTCTCCTTTTATTGCCGCCGTCCGGCGGGTCGCGCTTTCCAGCAATGGGTGCACGTCTACCCCCGAATCCCAGGCCGTTGCTCCAACGTTCTCTGAAACGGTAGCAACGCTCTATAAGAGAACCACGAAAGTCTGTTGGAATCCCCCAGATAGGTCTTCCTGTCCTCTACATGGATCCTGCATGATTCTTGTCGAATGCACGGCGAACCTCGGGAAAAATTGACAAGAGCAACGGTTCAGTCAGGTAATTGCAAGCCTTTCCTGCGCGGAGAAACCCTCGCGGCGTGTCGAACTCAGCGCTGCAAATGGCTATTCTCGTCATACAGCGGTAACACCGCCATCGCACATATATAAGCCGCCTGTACAGTATTTCGATTCGCCAGAGGCAAGAAAGAGCGCAAGACCCTCAATATCTTCGCCATTTCCCAGCCTTCCCATCGGAATAGCCGAACGGTATTGCTCGCGTGCCAGGCTGTCCGCGAGGAGATAGTTATTCATGGGAGTATCCATCGTCCCGGGGATGATGGCATTCACGCGGATATTGTGCCTTGCGTAAGCTGCCGCCATGACGCGCGTCAAGCTGATGAGTCCGGCCTTGCCGGAACTGTAGGCGGTTAGCTTTGGAGCGCATCCGAAGAGTCCGGTGCGGGAACCTACGTTTACGATGCTTCCACCACCCTGATTCAACATGTGTGGGATTGTATATTTGGCACAAAGGAACGGACCGCGCAAGTTGACATTCAGGACGGCATCCCATATCTCCGTGCTGAGTTCATGAGCGGGAAGATCCTGGCCGGCAAGAAGAATTCCAGCATTATTGAACAACACATCGATCCGGCCATGGCGTGTGAGCGTCGCATCAACCATGCTTTTCACCGAATGTTCATCGGCAATATCTGTCCGCACAAATGAGGCGTCGTAGCCTTGGCTCTGAAGATGCTCGATCAGTGAAACACCATCTATTTCATTCCTATCCGCCGCCACGACCATTGATCCCTCGCGCGCAAATCGCGCGGCCACTGACGCTCCCAGGCCTGTCGAAGCGCCAGTGACAATCGATACCTTTCCGAAAAGCCTCATCGAATTCCACCTCGTTGTTCATACGAAAAGGGTGGCCATCTTGGCTGCGTTCAGAGCAGAACATTCAGGGCGAACCTGAAGACGGCTCATCCGCCATATCAGCCAGAAGCAGGGCGGCGTCTCCCGCGAATGGAGTAGTGAATGCCCGTTTGGATGATCCTGCTTGAATGGGATGCTCGATCGTCCTGGAGCCAGTCGTCGGGTTAACCCATTCTACTGAAAGCGACCGCGAAGGCGGTAGCGCCGAAAGATCTACGGTAAATGTGCCGCCCAAAGGAGCGTAGATAAGGTACTCAGCTCCGCTTAAAGTTGCATAGGCCAGACAATAGCCTGTGGAGCTGAGACTACCGCGCGGAGTCATTTCGACAAGGTTTAACTCATGAGAGATTTTCAGGATGGTTCCCAGTGTTTTCCTGAGGTTTTCCCAACGCCGGTCTGGAGTGCTGCAAATGCCTTTGGCTGGAGAAAAACAAAGATTGCGTCCCTCACGCGGGTAGTAGACCGTATATGGATCCATGAACAGCAGTTGGTTCCCGGATGTGAAGTTCTCCCACGCCCAGTTCCGATTTTGTTGCGGCGAAACTTTCCATATTCCAAAGTACGAGTGGTCACTATCGTTCACATTCACTTTGCAGCGAGGCCTTCCAGTGCCACAGGAGGAGGCAGGCGACAGCTTGGCCGCCGGAGCAACCCAGTCCGCATCCGAATCGTAAATGACTCTATCGGGAACACCGATTGGAGCGGCGTATCCAATTGGGTGTACGTGCGGCTTGGTCGACTCGTAGGCCCTCAGGTGCGCGATCAGATGACGATTCCACCATTTTGATTGCGGCGGAGCCTCTTCTGAAACAATCCACAATACATTTGGCAGATCGTTCAGGGTATCGACCATCTTGTCCACAAACCAATCCTGATACCTTGTAATCGCGTTCGGCGCGGTCATTGTTACGGCGCCGATTCCGCGGATCCCGCTCTTGTAACCATCATCGACGCCGTTAATATTGTTCGCTCCAGTGAATGGATAACCGTCATCCGCGCAGCGGTACAGGTTGAGGAACTCGCCGGTGAACAGATACACCCCAGCGTAAATTCCCGCCTTATTCAAAGCGTCAACCCTTGACCTTAGCCGCGAGAAATACTGCGGATCGAATTGATTGAGATCGAACTTCGGCTTTCCGTCGGTTGCATTTCCCGGACCTGTTCTCCTCCATGGGAATGGACCTACGGTAAATTGGGGCGGGTTCTTCGCTACGACGGGAAGGTTGCAGAATTTGGGGGTTTCGATCGTCCATAACAAAGTGAAGTTATGACCGTGATCCTTGAGAAACTTCACGAACCGCGCAAAATCGAATGGCTGTGGCGAGTTATCCGTTCCCCAATCCTGCAGCGAATTCCACGTCTGCGAACCAACCAAGAGGATTGCATGGTCTTTCGCATCCCTGAAATAGTGGTGATTCCTGGATCGGGTGAGCACATCGGTAATTGGCGGATTCGATTCCGCACTGCTCTGCGCATACGATCGAATGGTGGAGATTAAGCATGCTAGGAGGAATGCAATTACGGTCCATCGTGCAGTGTTGCGGCATGCTTGAACGGAACCGCTACGACGGACTGACCTCCTTCTCATTTCTGCGTTCCTCCGTTACGAAGCTTTTTGATTGGCATTCAGGATATCGGTGCAAACAGTTTGGACCGTTCACCCGCGGCCAATGTAGGGCATTTTCGTCGCCATTACTGTCATGAACTGAACATTCGCATCGAGAGGCAGGCTGGCCATATAAGCGATAGCGCGGCCCACCAAAGCTGCATCAATTGTCGGCTCGATCGCGATCGTACCATTCGCCTGCGGTACACCCTGCTTCATTCTCTCCGTGGGTTCGGTGGCGGCATTCCCAATATCGATCTGACCGCAAGCGATATCATAGATTCTCCCGTCGAGTGAGGTTGTCTTCGTCAGGCCGGTAATGCCATGCTTTGAAGCCGTGTACGCAGCCGATCCAGGCCGCGGCGCGTGCGCGGAAATCGAGCCGTTATTAATGATCCGTCCCCCGCGAGGATTCTGTCCCTTCATGATCCTGAAAGCCTCTTGCGTGCAGAGAAATGCTCCGGTCAGATTCGTTGTAAGCAACGTGTTCCATTGCTCCAGAGGAACATCCTCAATGGATGTACCGGTCACAGAGACGCCTGCGTTGTTAAAGAGGAGATCGAGCCGGCCAAACACTTCGCGAACAGTGCTGAAAAGGGCTTTGACAGAAGCAGGATCCGTCACATCGGCAGGAACAGCCAGATGCTGCTTATCGGGTGATTGCGAGGCGAGCTCTTCCTTCACTTTGAGCAGGCGTCCAGAGTTTCGCCCCGCCAGAACGATCGTATAGCCTCCGTCCGCCAGGGCGAGAGATGTCGCCTTTCCTATGCCGCTTCCCGCACCCGTCACAATCGCAACCTTGGTCATCAAATACACCTCGCACATGCCTTGGCTGGCCTGCGGAGCGTGCAACGCAGATCCAACTCTCTGACACTACCACCAATAGGACGTTCATCACTACTTGCGCATGAGGCTTAGTTTGACTCATGCAGCGTGAGCCGGATCCAGTCCTTCCCCCGAATATTCGCGGCGGCAGTGCATCACAGTGCTGGTGATATTCGCTCGCACCACTTCATCCGCCAATTCAAAGGGATAAATGATCTCGATAAACGCCGGCAGATGAGCCAGACCGGTTGCGCGCACTTCGCTTGCAAAGCCCGCGACATCAAACAAGCCACGCCGATCAGGCCAGCCCCAGTGCGAGTCGCTTTGGAAGTCGGTGTTTTGCAGGTGGAAGGCGCCGATTGAATCGCCGAGCCCGTTGAGCCACTCAGGCATCCTTGCGCCCGGTCCATACAACGGCTGGTACAGGGCATGGCCGATATCGATCAGGAGCTTCACCGGAACTTCACACCGCCCTTCGAGGTCATTCATGAACGTCCTTGCCTGATCGACTGTCCAGGGAACCTCGCGCGCCAACGGTGTACATTCAACTTGAAGCCGTTCTAATCCGGCGACTCGCGCTGCCTTTGACAGCTGGGCCACCGCATCCAGCAAGCCGCGGTAGCGCCGCTCGCGGCTTTCGGGATCGGACGCATCTTTCACGCTCATGCCGCCCAGCGGACCTCCCGAAGCCTTTGCTCCAACCTCTGCGGCTACATCAAAGGCCCGCTTCCACCATTCCATCGACGCGCTTCGGCCGGCAGCGCTCGGATGCAGCAGACCGTCAAAGCAATAATTGGCAAGACCACTGAAAGCGCTTTCGATTTGCAATCCCCAGTCATTTGCCGCCTTCCGCACTTCCGCCGCCAAGGGCCGGCGCAAGGTCTCAGGCCACCATGGGTCGAGCAGGTCATAAGTAAACTGCACCAACTCCAACCCCAGAGTCTCCCGAACGAATTGCGCCCAGACAGGAGCCTCCACCCACCTCTTGATTGCAAAGCTGAGATTGATCCCCAGATTCATGTCCTTCTCCATGTAGCAATTACTCAAGATTTGTATGACGCGCTCGCATTTGATCTGATGATTGGCCCATTTGTTCGCGAAGCAGGATGGTAACCAGATCGAAGAAGAGGAGTTGGACAGCTTCGTAGAGACTCCCCATCGGCAGAAGGCCCGCCGATGCGCCACCGTCGTCGGCCATGGTTTGTGCCGGAAGGTGAATCACTACGTCCGCGCTCCGCGGCGCAGCCCCAGAGGTTTGTGCTGTGACAACCATTGTGCGGGCGCCGGCCTCACGGGCTACGCCAAGCAATGCCAGCACGGTCGAAAATGTTCCTGGCCCTGCGCTTACGAGGAGCAGGTCTCCTTGACCAATAGGTGCGGTTGTCATATCGCCGACAACATGCACATCCAGACCAAGGTGCATGAGGCGCATCGCCAGAGCCCTCATCATGAGCCCCTCGCGCCCGACGCCATAGCAGGCAATGCGGCGCGCGCGCAGGATCTCAGCACACATACGCTCACTGGCTTCATCTTTTATATGACTGAAGACGGCGCCAACCTCAGAGATAGCTCTCTGAGTCATGGCTTGCAGCGAGAGACTTTCGCGTGCCATAGGAAACTCCAGAAGGAAAGTTGACCAAATGCTCGAAGAGGTGCGATACAAGACACTCATAAGCCTCTGCATCCGCGTTGCCTTGATCGACGATAGTGTCTGATTTAGCTGGCAATTCAGCGTTTGCTCGAACGCCGTTAACGAGGCGAGACCAAGGTCTTGACATTGTTCTCTTTTTCGTAAAGCAGGCCTCGATAACCCTTCGTCACCAGATCATCCAAAGGAATACGCCCGGTAATCAGTTCCTCTCCCTTGAATCTCGGATCGGTCATCAAGCGAATTGTTTCGTCATACAATCCGAAGCCGCTCATGCTTCCGCTGACCGTCTTCTCTCGAAATACCAAGTCCGTCAAGTCGAGCGGAGCAGGTTTCTCGAAGACGCCCATAATAACCAGCCGGCCGCGCGTCCTTGTCAACCTTCCCGCAAGCAGCGCGGTGCTAGGCTGCCCAGCACATTCAATTACGACATCGAATCCTTGGCCTTCCGTAATATCCAGCGCGCGTTTCTCAGGATCTTCCTTCGACGGGTCAATGACCTCACTGGCTCCCAGTTTTCTTGCCGTCTCCTTACGCCGCTGGGCCACTTCCACCGCGACAACCTGCCTTGCTTCGCGGAGAGTCGCAGCTAATAATGTCATCAATCCCATTGGCCCTGCACCAACGATGGCGACACTGTCATTTGGACCAATTCCTGCCTGGGCAACGGCCCGGACAGTGGCGGAAAAAGGCTCGACCAAGGCTCCCACTTCATCGGAGATGGTGTCCGCTAAACGGAAGCACTGGTACGCGTA
>JAJZVZ010000047.1 GCA_021846945.1 Acidobacteriota bacterium
GCAGAACCGGGATCAGCCCGACGCGCTCGACAATTTGCTGTGTGCTTTCTGACATTTTGAATACCTCAAAGTAAGCGAAGTTCGCGAGGACAGCCGCGCTTCATCCGTTAGTAATGTTCGAGATCCGGGTGCCCCAGGTCTCATCCGCGCGGCGGGTGAGAGCTGGGATCCAGCGTGTTGAAGATTCACGGCACAAAATCCTCCTACCGCGCAATGCGCGCCGATCCGCCTTTCATGCCGCGTTCCACTTCGGCCAGTGTGGCCATGCTTGTGTCGCCCGGCGTGGTCATGGCCAGAGCGCCGTGGGCCACGCCGCAGAGGACGGCCCAGTCGATGCCCTTGCCAGCCAGCATGCCGTAGATAAGGCCCGAAGCGAAGCTGTCTCCGCCGCCCACGCGGTCCAGGATGTCAATGTCGCGCTGCGGTACATGGACGATCTCGCCCTCGTAGAGAGCTATTGCGCCCCATGCATTGCGGCTGGCCGTATGCGCGGTGCGCAGCGTGCTGGCCACCAGCTTCAGGTTGGGGTAGAGCGCCGCCACTTCGCGCAACATCTCTTTGTAACCCTCGATGGGCAACTCGGCAAAGTCCTCGCTCACGCCTTTGATCTTGACGCCGAGCATCGCCGAGAAGTCCTCTTCATTGCCGAGAAGCAGATCAACCTTGCGGACAATCTCGCGGTTTACCTCCTGCGCCTTGGCTTTCCCGCCAATCGACTTCCATAGTGAGTCGCGGAAGTTGAGGTCGTAGGAGATGGGGGTGCCATGCTTGCGCGCGGCGTCCATGGCTTCGACGGCTACCTCGGCCGTGGAGGCGGACAGTGCGGCAAAGATGCCGCCGGTATGGAACCAGCGCGAGCCGTTGCCAGGTCCAAAGATTGCCTCCCAGTCAAAGTCACCCGGCTTGACCTGGCTGATGGCGGTGTGGCCGCGGTCGGAGCAGCCGGCAGCGGCGCGCACGCCGTATCCGCGCTCGGTAAAGTTGAGACCGTTGCGGACGGTGCGGCCGACTCCGTCATATGGAACCCACCTGATGAAGGAGGTATCGACGCCTCCCTGCAGGATGAAATCTTCAACGAGGCGGCCAACCGCATTTTCAGCCAGCGCGGTAACTACTCCGGCGCGCAGTCCGAAGCAGCGGCGCAGCCCGCGGGCCACGTTGTATTCGCCGCCGCCCTCCCATACCTGGAAATGCCTTGTAGTGTGGATGCGTCCCTCGCCAGGATCAAGGCGAAGCATCACTTCACCCAGGCTCAGACAATCCCAGCGCCGTGCAGAATCGGGTATTTGGATCGTATTCATGATTACCCAATAATTTATCGCATCGCGGCCAGCATGGTCTGTGCGCGAATCGGCCTGTGGGACGGTCGTTTACGCTGGTAATGCATGGAAGCGCAAATTGGAGCGGCGCGAACCGCCGCCGGATTCTCAGGATGGCCGCCTTCGACGCGCGGCCGGAGAGGAAAACTTGATGAGCCAGGGACTGTTTGATTTGAGTGGCAGGGTCGCGGTGGTGACCGGTGGGACGTCAGGATTGGGTCGCGAGATCGCTCTGGGACTGGCCTCCGCGGGCGCGGACGTGGCGCCGGCCTCGCGGCGGCTTGAGCAGGTAGAGAAGACGGCGGCCGAGATTGAGGCGCTGGGCAGGCGCTCACTGCGTGTCGCCAGCGACGTGCTCGACCGCCCATCCCTTCAGCGGCTGCACGATGTGGTGCTGAACCAGTTTGGCAAGGTCGATATCCTCGTCAACGCTGCCGGCATCACCCACAAGGCGCCGACGATGGAAGAGGACGAGGCCGCCTGGTCCAACGTGATGGAAACCAATCTGACAGGAACCATGCGCGCTTGCCAGATCTTCGGCCGCACCATGGCTCGTGCCGGGTATGGCCGCATCATCAACATTGGCTCCATCGCTTCTTTTCTCGGGTTCTACCAGGTTGCGGCCTATGCGGCCAGCAAGAGCGCGGTGGCATCGCTGACCAAGACGCTAGCCATAGAACTGGCGCAGAGCGGCGTGAATGTGAACGCGATTGCGCCCGGCGTCTTTCCCACTGCGCTGAATATGCCTTTGATCCACGGAACGCCGCGCGGAGACGAAATCCTGCAACGCACGCCGATGCATCGTTTCGGCGACGCGCGCGAGCTGGTTGGTCCGGCGGTCTTTCTCGCCTCTGAGGCGGCTTCGTTCGTCAACGGCACGGTGCTTGCCGTCGATGGCGGATTCCTGGCTAGCGGGGTGAACTGTTAGTCACGGCCTGTTAACACAACCAGGCCGCCGTCCTGGTAGTGTTCACAGGCTCTGGATAGAGATCAGGGAACAACTTGGCTCGTAACACCAGGAAGAGCGGGTTTCCCGGGCTTCCTGCGAGCGGGGGTAATCGTGGGAAGCAGCACCAGAAGCAGAAGAGCGGCGATAGCTGGTTTCATGCTACGCCTCGTGCGCGAAAGCGCGGGCTGCGGCCAGATTCGACGACAGAGGTACGTGTACAACTTTTCCGGCTTCTCCGCTGGCTCTTGATTCACCCGTGGGTCCGGTACCAAAGTCGGTGGAGAACATAAACATGCTCGCTCATGGTCTATGCGCCGTAGTGTAGACTGGCACCCGAAGGGAATCGAACTGGGAGTCGCGCGCGAAAGCTGCCGACCATAAGGAGACGGAAGCGATGGCGGGCAAGCTGCGGATGGGCATGGTCGGCGGTGGGCCGGGAGCATTTATTGGTCCTGTGCACCGCATGGCCGCAGAACTGGACGGCAAGATAGAGCTGGTGGCCGGAGCCTTTTCGCAGACGGCTGAGCGCTCACGCGCGGCGGGTGAAAGCTTCGCCATTGATCCGGCGCGCGCATATGCCAGCTACCAGCAGATGATCGAAGGGGAGCGCAAGCGGCCGGACTGCATTGACTTTGTGGTCATCGCGACGCCCAACCATCTGCACCTCCCCGTGGCTGCGGCCGCGCTCGAGGCGGGGATTCCGGTGATGAGCGACAAGCCGGCCACCGCGACCTATGACGAGGCGCTCGAACTGGAAGCTGTCGTAGCCAATGCGCGACTGCCTTATGGCCTTACCCATACTTATGCCGGCTACGCGATGGTGCGGGAAGCGCGCGCAATCTGCGCCGCCGGCAAATTCGGAGCGATCCGCAAGGTAGCCACCGAGTACTTCCAGGGCTGGATGAGCAAGCCGATTGAAACAACCGGCCACAAGCAGGCCGCCTGGCGCGCCGATCCTGCACAGAACGGCATGGGCGGGAGCATTGGCGACATCGGCACGCATGCCTTTCACCTGCTCGAATATGTATCCGGCCTGAAAGTGACGTCCATCAACGCCATGCTGCGCTCGGTAGTGCCGGGCCGCCGCCTTGATGATGACTGTAACGCCTTCCTGCGCATGAGCAACGGCGCAACAGGCACGCTGGCTTGTTCGCAGGTCGCGGCGGGCGAACAGAATGAGATGCGCTTGCGCATCTACGGGGAAAACGGCTCACTCGAATGGCGGCAAACCGATCCCAACCGCCTCATCGTGAAGTGGCTCGACGGGCCCGAGGAGATTCACCATGCCGCAGCCGGATATCTCAGCAGCGACGCACGCGCCGTGGCGCGGGTTCCGGCAGGGCATCCCGAGGGGTACATTGAGGCTTTTGCCGTGCTCTACCGCGAATTTGCCGATGCGTTAACAGCGTGGAAGCAGGGCAAGGACAATCCTTTGCCGCTTACCCTGCCGGGCATTGAAGCCGGCGTCCGTGGCATGAGGTTTATTGAACGCACGATTGAAAGCAACCGCAAGCAAGCCTGGGTGGAGTTCTAAGTGCCAGCTAGTAGCTGCTAGCTATTCGCTAACCGCTTCACCCAAAGTAGCGCTGGTCTCTCGACCGAGGTGGAGGCTGGCTTTCCGTGTGGGCGTCTGCGCCTACTCGGCGGTGATAACCCGATCGCACCGTCAAAAAGCTAGTAGCTAGAAGCTGATAAGAGAGGTGTTATGAAAACCATCCAAGGTCCAGGCATCTTTCTCGCGCAGTTTGCCGGCGACCAGCCGCCCTTCAACACGCTCGGAACCATCGCGAAGTGGGCCGCCGGCATGGGCTTTAAAGGCATTCAGATTCCAAGCTGGGACAGCCGCCTCTTCAACCTGGAACTCGCCGCCGAAAGCAAAAGCTATTGCGAAGAGGTATTGGGCATCGCCGCTGATGCAGGCCTCGCGATCACAGAGCTTTCGACGCACCTGCAGGGGCAGCTCGTGGCCAGTCATCCGGCATTTGACGTGCTGCTCGACGGCTTCGCTCCGCCACAACTGGCGGGAGATGCGAAGGCCCGCCAGGCATGGGCGGCCAGGCAGCTAAAGTTTGCCGCGTGCGCCAGCCGAAACCTGGGCCTCACGGCGCACGCAACCTTTTCCGGAGCGCTCGCATGGCAGTTTTTCTATCCCTGGCCACAGCGGCCAGCGGGATTGATCGACGAGTCATTTGCGGAGCTGGGCCGTCGCTGGCTGCCGATTCTGGATCTCTTCGATGATGCCGGCGTGAATGTCTGTTTTGAACTGCATCCCGGCGAAGACCTGCACGACGGCATCACCTTCGAGCGCTTCCTTGCGGTCGTCAACGAGCATCCGCGCGCCAACGTTCTCTACGACCCCAGCCACATGATCCTGCAGCAGATGGACTACCTCGCCTTCCTCGACATCTACCACAATCGCATTCGCGCCTTTCACGTGAAGGACGCGGAGTTCCGGCCCAGCGGCCGCTCCGGAGTCTATGGCGGATACCAGAATTGGATCGATCGCCCGGGACGCTTCCGCTCGCTCGGTGACGGTCAGATCGACTTCAGCCAGATCTTCAGCAAAATGGCGCAGTACGATTATCCGGGCTGGGCCGTTTTGGAGTGGGAGTGCTGCCTTAAGCATCCTGAGGCGGGCGCGGCTGAGGGCGCTGCCTTTATTCGCGACCACATCATTCGCGTCACAGACAAGGCATTCGACGATTTCGCGGGCGGTGCAACGGATGAGGAGCGCAACCGCAGAATTCTCGGGCTCGAAGGCGCATCCACGTAGTCTGCACACGGAACACCAGGGCACGACAGAAACCTGGTTCAGCGTGCCGCGCGGCGGCTTATTTACTTGCGGCGGAAGCGATTGTCAGGAAATCCTCCGACCTCCGGATTCAGCGCGAAGAGGCTTCCGGAGAGCCGGTCACCGGAGCGCGCGCTGGTAATGTACAGCGTCTTGAGGTCGGGTCCGCCAAAGGCACATGTGGTGGGATTTTGCACAGGCATCTCCACGATCCGGTCGATTTGCCCATTCGGAGCAACGCGAATAATGCATCTTCCGCCGAAACGTGCATTCCAGAGGAAGCCCGCGGCGTCCATTGCGGAGCCATCGGGCACGCCGCGCGCGTGTCCTGTGAAGAATGCCTTCTCGTCTGAGATATCTCCGGTCTGTTGGTTATACGTGTAGGAGCAGATGCAATTGGCGATGGAATCCCCGAAATAGAAGGTCTTGCTGTCGGGGCTCCACGCCACAGTGTTTGAAATGCCGATCTCCTTCTTCCACTCGGAGACGTGACCACCGGGATCGATCCGGTAAAGCACGGCATCCGACTGGGTCACATCGAGCATCTCGCCATTGGGGCCGACATTATTGCGCATGGTTCCCACCCAAAGTGAGCCGCGCGGGTCAACGCGCGCGTCGTTGAAGCGCATCGCCGGCGCGGCGGCAAGATGATGGATGGCTTCCACCTTTGGGTGCGTGCGCGGCGACCAGAAGCCCACCTTCGACGCCAGCACCAACAGTAAAACCTCCGGATCGGTCGTGAGTGTCACGGCCGTGACCGGCTCGTCGAAAAGCCAGGTCTCTGTCGTTCCGGCGTCCGCAACAAATTTGTGTACCAGGAACCGGTTGATGTCTGTCCAGTACAACGCGTTCTGTTCGGGATGCCACACCGCACCCTCGCCGCAAATATCGCCCGCAGGCACAACGCAACACAATTCACTCATCGCTTCCCTCCGCATCTGCGCGAACCGGTTCTAGCGGCTCAACGTACCGCTTCCGCAATCGACTTTACCATCAGCACGCCCACTGTTGCCCCGCCGTCTACTTTGCCAATCGAGTCCTCACCGCGGTAGGCTGCGCGCCCGTGCAGCGCCTTCATCTGCCTTGTGCCTTCAAGTCCCGCCTCTGCCGCATGCAAAGCGGCCTGCCACGCATCGGCAATCGCCTGGTCGGGCTTGGCGGACTTCAATGCTTCGGCTGCGGGAAGCAATGCGTCGATGATCGTCTTCTCGCCCGGCTGTGACCTGCCGCGATCCATGACGCCGCGCACAAAGCCGTTCAGGAAGCGCGCGGAATCGGCCAGAGTCAGAGATTCCCTGCCAGCAACTTCCTTCGCGCCCTTCATAAAGCCCGATGCAATCAGCGTTCCCAAAGTCGATGGAGCCTCTCGGGCCATGGCCACCCCCGCTGCCAGCAGTAGCTTGCCCACATCCTTTTCCGTGTAATCCTGTGCCACTTTGGCGGCGGCTGCAAATCCCTTGGTCATTGTGATCCCGAGATCGCCGTCGCCGGCCGCTGCATCAAGATCGGTCAGTAACTGGAAGTTATCCGACATGGTGCGGGAAAGATCTGCGAAGATCGTCTGTAAGTCGGTAATGGTCAGAGTGGTCTTCATTGCAAATTTAGATCGAAGTCACCTATAGTTGCGAAAAGAACGGGGTATGCGCGCTCTGATCAAGTAACTGAGTAAGTTCCGCGTCGAGCTTCAACAAGCTGATCGAAGCACCCGCCATCTCCATGGATGTGGCAAACTCGCCGACATAAGCGCGATGGATGTTAATGCCTGCATCCTTGAGGTTTTGATCCACGCGCCGGTAGAGAACGTATAACTCTTCAAGCGGCGTGGCTCCCAACCCGTTGATGAGCACGGACACGGTGTCGCCTTTCGCGCACGACATGTCGTCGAGGATTGTGCCCAGAACCTGGTCAACCACGGCGTCGGCGGGCTGAATCGCTCCGCGGCGTACGCCGGCCTCCCCATGAATGCCCATGCCGATCTCCATCTCCCCTTCCTGTATGGAAAACGTTGGCATGCCGACTTCGGGGATCGTGCATGGCGAGAGCGCAACGCCCATGCTGCGTACGCTCGCGGCTGTCTTTTCCGCGACCGCCTTGACGTCGTCGAAACTTGCCATGCGCGCCGCCAGTGCACCGGCAATTTTGTAGATGAAGAAGATGCCCGCCACGCCCCGGCGCTTTGCTTCGCTGCCTTTCGGAGCGGAGGCCACGTCGTCGGTGCCCAGAACCTGCTCCACGCGAATGTCATCTACCGCGGCCATCTCGGCGGCTAACTCGAAGTTCATCGTATCGCCGCCGTAGTTACCGTAGATATAAAGAACACCCGCTCCGCTATGGATTGCCTTCGTAACTTCCAACATGCGGTCGGCACTGGGCGATTGAAAGACGCCGCCGACGCAGCATCCGTCCAACATGCCTTCGCCGACATAGCCGAGAAAGAGCGGCAGATGACCTGAGCCTCCACCCGTGGCCAGCGCAACCTTGCCGGGATGCCGTTTGGTTGAGACCAGGCAGCGCAGATCGCCGTTCACGCACGTCACCTGATCGGGATGGGCCGCGTAAATGCCCTGGAGCATCTCATCGACCATGTTTTCGGGTTGATTGATCAGCTTTCGCATCGTTCCCCTCGGCGCGAATTCCGGAACCGCAACAGTATACCTTTGGATGCGCATGCCGCAGAAGACAAGGCCATGCGCGTCCTTCCGGGGCGGCGACCGCGCGCAGGATTCATGCCAGGATATTTGAGCGATACATATCGAGATACTGCTCCACGGCGGCGCGCTCGCTGGCCGCGTAGTCTGTCAGCGGCTCGGTCAGCACGGCGCTGCAAATGCCTAGACAGGACAACCCATACTTGAGGCCGCACAGCGGATTGTTTCCGTGATAAATGGCTCGGCAAAATGCCATTGCCTGCTGGTGAATCGAGTTCACGCGAGCCATGTCGCCGGCGGCCGCGGCGTTATATAGCTCAACAAAGAGGCGGGGATAGACGTTCGATCCTCCGGCCATGCCGCCATGGCCGCCGAAAAGGACGCACTCCGCCAATAACTCCTCAGGGCCAATCAGCAGAGTAAAGTCCTTGCGGGCCGCAAGGCGCGCGCGCACCTCGTGGAAATAGACCATGTTCAGACGGCTGTCTTTGATGCCGATGATATTTTCGATCTCTGCGGCGCGTTGCACGGTGGTGGGTTCGATGGTGTGGTGAGCTTTGCCCGGCGCGTTGTAGAGCAGCACTGGCATACCGGCATCGTGCGCCAGCTTTTCAAAGTAGCGCAGGATCTCGTCCTGGGTGATTGCGTAATAAAACGGGGGAGCCGAAGAGACGGCCACGGCGCCGAACTCTTTGGCTTTGTGCGCCAGGCGCGTCGCTTCCACCAGTGAATTGTCAGTGACGCAGACCACGACGGGAACTCTGCCCGCGGCCTGGCGGCAGACGATCTCGACCATTTCATAGCGAAGCTCATGCGGCAGCGCGGCAGCCTCGCCCGTGGTGCCGAGAGGAAACAGGCCGTGCACGCCGCCGGCAATCAGATGTTCGATGAGCCGCTCCAGTCCCGCGCGATCGAGGGTCTGCTGATCCTTGAGCGGCGTGACCATGGCGGTAATGATGCCGTGCAAATGAGGCCTGGATTGTGACATAGTTGCATTCGTCCTTTATGGTTGTCCTGCGAATCACTCAACCGGCGGCAGCGTGAAGATTGACGTGTCGCTGATGCGCACGGCGCCCCCCTGCGAGCTGAGTTCAACGGCGTTTCGAGGTAGCAGGGATATTCTCTGCTCGAATGGCTTCTTGACGATGACATGGACCGGCTCACTGCCGGCATTCATCAGGGCGGTAGGACCTGCGCGAAGGCAGATGAGCAGTTCTGTGGGCACGTCGGTTGTCAGTTCCAGATCCTTGCTCGTGAAAGACGAAAGACCCCAACCGCCGATGAGAACATCCTGCTGGCCCGCGGACCGGCGCAGCACCAGCCCTTCTGAGGAAGTCTCCACCTTGCCCGCCAGCTTTGATTTCAGCGAGAAGCTCTTCGCGCTTCCATCCTGAACAATGGCGACGTCCATATCTTCTTTCGAGGTGTGAATTTGATGAACCCAGACACCCGCGGCTCCTTTAGAGTGGGCTGGCATCGGCGGGGGCACGACTTTACACCGGGTAGTCATTGCTGTTCGCAGATACTCCCGATATTCTCTCTTCACTGCTTCGAAATCATTCGCTGCGATAGCGGCTGTTACCCTTTCCATGCACGGAAAATTCTGATTCAGGGCCTCGATGATTTCTGCTTTGCCCGTTGCAGCGCCTGCCTGCACAGTTTGCTCAGAGTGGCCGGCGGCAAATGCTGAAGGCGCTGAAAGGCAGAACATGAAGCTGCAAAGTAGGAAGACGCATAAGAACCGCGATTGCATGGAGGCGGAAGCGAGTACTTTCCATCCGAATTTCATGATGTGCCTCGATGTTCTGGACCGGTCCTGCCTCGGTGGATGAAAGTCATGGCGGAAAGAATGCTCCGAAATGCAGGTTAAGTTCCGGCAGCAAAGCGTGTCAATTGATGTGGCAGCCCTCGTCCGCCTGCTCATGGCATCATGTGCCGAAATCCGGAATGTCCTCCACAGGAGAGACTGTTTTTCCGGGCGCGGCGATTCCGTATTTCACATCCAGAAATTCCTGCAGGTCATCGGGTAGCGCTGCTGCCAGTTCCTGCCAGGTGAGCACCTTCAGACGCGTGCGTAAATCGGCGCTCTTCACTGCCGCCATGACGCGAAACCATTCCTCGCGCAGGTCAGGCCGGCGCTCATCGTGTAAAACGCAAAAGCTGCACTGCGCGGCATGCGCGGCCAGTACGTTGCGAATGAGCTGATAGCTCGCGTAGCCGGGCTCGGCGACATCTATGGCATCGGCAGCGGTCGCGCCCGGCTTCGCTGCGATTTGCGGCTCCGGCAGAAGGCCCAGCGCCGCAGCCTCCTCATCTACAAAGCTTTCAAACTCCTGCGAGTAATCTTCAGGAAATTCCGTTCGCGCCTTTCGCCGCTTGGGCGGCATCTCAACGCGCGGCAGCAATTCGCGCTCAAACACCACCTCGAAGTCCCGATATGCCTCCACAATGGCGGCCTCGCGCGTCTGGAAGTCGCTCTCTGTCAGCTTGGCTTCAACCAGCAGTGCCCCAAAGCGCATGTCTACTTCGGTGCGGTCGAATTGCCCGCTGGTCAAAGGCACGCGCGCTTTCCAGCCAAAGGCCGGGGCCGATCCGGCTTCGACACCAAGCATATTTTGCACCGCGGTCGAATCCGCCACACCGGGAGTGCAGAAGACATTCATCAGCAGCGCGTCGGAGCTCATCGAGGAGTCCAATTCCCGCCAGCGGCGCTCGGCTTTCGGCAGCGACCGCGCGGCTTGAGCATGGATTTTGCCGAATCGGCGCATCCACTCGGGACGCGCCGTGATTGCCGCGTAGGCCGCGTCAATAAAGTTGCCATGTCGACCGCCTTCGGGCGCATAGACGATGACGGGCGAGGATCCGTAACTTTCAACGTGCGCCATGCCTTGCGCATAGCGGCGATTGCGCACACACAGCTCCTGCCTTAGCCGACTGGCATACCAGGTTGCTTCCAGCGCCATAGGGGCAGATTACAACAGGCGGATGCGCGACAGCGCCGGGCACGGATGCGCTCCATCCCAGGCAGTCCTCAATCCCTGGACTTTGCAAGAGATGCTTAGCTGCCCCTCTTGCTCAGGCGCAACAGAACAACACCGTGCGCTGGCACCATGACGGTGTAATTCCCGTGAATCGCGCCGACATTCTTGTGCGCCCATAAGTCACGCGCCGAAGCCTGGCCGCTCCAGCCGATGCGCTCCAGGCTGAGCGTCATCTGTGTTGGCGCGCTGAGCCGGTTGAACAGCCCGACCGCTACATCGCCTCTGCTTAAAGGCTTCGTCCAAACTTCCAGCGGGCCCTCTTCATAAGCGCGGTCGCCTGCTTTGCCAAGCGGGTCCTGATCCACTGCAATCACTTCCTTGTTCAGCAGGATGCTCCTGGTCTCCGGCGTCATCTGAGTCAGATCATTGCCCGCGATGAGCGGCGCCGCCAAAATCGCCCACAGGCTGAAGTGCGTCCGCTGCTCATTGAAGGTCATGCCTTTGTTCCCGACCTCAAGGAAATCGGGATCGTTCCAGTGGCCCGGACCCGCATAGCGCGAGAGTCCCGCTTCACCAAAGCCGTTATGACTCATGCTATTGTAGTTATCGCTGATATCGCCGCTCGTCCTCCATAGATTGCCGCCGACGCTGGGCCCCCAGCGCCAGACTTTAGCCAGCCCGTACTGGCACATGCTGAAGACAATCGGCCGGCCTGTCCCGAGCAGATCCTCGTGCATCTTCTCGTAGGCCGCTTCCATAATCGCATCCGATTTCTCTATAACCGCATCGGGCTCTGACGCCATCGCCTTTGAATAACCTACGCGGGTACTCGATGATGTTCGGTCCTGCACATTCGCTCCGGACTCCTTTGCCATGATTGCGCGAAAGCTGCAGAGGTCGTATTTCAGAAAGTCGACGCCCCAGGAGGCAAACATCTTCGCATCCTGTAATTCATGACCGTAACTCGCCTCAGCGCCACCACACGTCTTTGGGCCGGGACCGGTATAAATGCCGAACTTCAAGCCCTTGGAATGAACGTAGTCAGCCAGCGCCTTCATGTCGGGGAAGTTACTGTTGGGATGAAGCACGCCATTGGCGTCGCGTTCGCCTTCCCATCCACCGTCGATATTGATGTAGACATATCCGGCGTCACGCATGCCGCTCGACACCATTGCATCGGCTTGCGCGCGAATCAAGGCATCGGAAATGTCGTGATGAAAATGATTCCACGTGCTCCAGCCCATTGGCGGCGCAGGCGCCAGATCTTTGCCCGCGGACCTGACTGCCTGAGCAGGAGCAGGTAGCACTCCGAAAAGAAAAAGGAAGAGCAATGCAGCCCGAACGGGAACAAGGATTCCGCCCGGCTCAAAAAGGCTGCGCAGGCGGCGGCGCGACAGATTGCTGATCATATACTACCCTCCTTGACGGCGCATGCGCGCCCGACTGGTGCCTGCGGCGCGGTGAATGTGCTCGAAGACAAACGCCTCCTATCGAGCCATTTCCCGCGTCGCGAACCTGATTCAGCCCTTGAACAGCCCTGAAGGCGGACGGTCCGCGCGTGCGGAAGCCCATTCCTTGTTGGGCCTGTTGCTCATGCGAAAGCGCAGTTCACCGCCAGCGACAATCTGCGCGTGGGTCAGCCAGGAACGGGGGAGTTCCTTGCCGTTCAACTCAACGCTTTGGATATAGACATTCTCAGGCGAGTTATTCTCGGCGATAATTGTGAACTTTGCTCCGTTGGCCGGATTCTGAATCACAGCCCGGTTTACCATGGGGCTGCCGATGACATAGACGCCGGTAGCGGCGTTGACCGGATAGAAGCCCAGCGCCGCGAAGACAAACCAGCTCGATAGCTGGCCGCAGTCATCATTGCCGGGAACGCCGGCCGGCGTGTTGTTGTAGAGCGCAGCCACTTTGCGCACCCAGTACTGCGTCTTCCAGGCCGCGCCGGCAAAGGGGTACAGATACGGATTGTGATTGCTCGGCTCGTTGCCCTGCGCGTCCTGGCCAACCAGGCCGGTGATGTCCGGCTGCGGCGGGGGCGGGCCGGTGATGTACGACGGCGCGGTAAACAGCGCGTCCAGCTTGGCGATGAAGGCTGCATCTCCACCGTGCAGATCGATCAGTCCCTGCACGTCGTGAGGAACGCTGAAGCTTGCCTGCCAGGCATCGGTTTCCACATAGTCGGAATATTCGATGTTTTCCTGAAACGGCTCGCGCCACTTTCCATCGGCGGTTTTGCCGCGCATAAAGCCGGTGGAGGGATCATAGACGTTCTTGTAGTTCTGGCCCAGCTTGTAAAACATCGCGGCGTCGTCGTGCTTGCCCAGCAGTTCCGCCATGGCGCCGGCGCACCAGTAATCATACGAGATGTCGAGCGTGCAGGAGACCGACCCTCCATGCATGTCCATGGGGACGTAGCCGTACTTGCGAAACATCGCCTGCAATGCTCCGTTGCCGCGGGCCTCGGCGCCGACGAGCGCGGTATCGCGGATGGCGGCATAGGCCGCCTCGGCATCGAAATCGCGAAAGCCGCGCACATAGGCGCCCAGGATCATGCCAGCCGCATGAAAGCCGGTCATGCTCCAGGTTTCATTGCCCCACAGCGGCCACATTGGCAGCGAGTGCTGGCCGAGCTGCTGGTAATCAATCACCATCGTACTGACGATGTCGCTGACCCGATGCGGCTGCGTCAGCATGATGAAGGGAAATTCACCACGATAGATGTCCCAGATGGAGAGAGTCGTGTACTTGGTAAATCCGGGGTTGGGATGATTCTGGCGGTCCTGTCCGCGATAAGCGCCGTCGACATCATTGAACGTGGCGGGAGCGACAAGACCGTGATAGGCGCCCGTATAGAAGGTCTGGCTCATGGCCTGGCTCGGTAACGAGGCATCGAGCACGCCCAGCGCCTTGTTCCAATCTTGGCCGGTGGCGCGTGTGACGGCGTCGAAATCCCAGTGCGGAATCTCGGCGGCCAGGTTCTTCGCGGCGCCTTCGATGCTGGTACAGGAGATGCCTACGCGAATCACCAGCGGTTGCGCAGACGGCGCATGAGTAAGGATCGCCTTGATCTCTTTGCCGGTGAGCTGGTCTTTGGCGGAAGCGGAGCTGACCTTTCCATCAACCTCAACCTGTATGGAAGCGGCGGGCTGCGAAAATTCAATGACGAAGTAGACCTGTTTGTCACGCGCCCAGCCGTGGGTGAACCGCCTGCCCGTGAAGCGTGTGGGGCTCTCGATGTTCAGCTCCGCTTCGTAGACCTTGCAGCCGAGGCCGTGAACGAGGTCGAGAATGACACCCTGGCGCGTGTTGGCAGGCAGGGTGGGATAGGTGTAGCGGTGCATGCCACAGCGCGTCGTCGCGGTCAGCTCCGCATGCACATCGGGCGTGAGCAGGTGAACACCGTAATAGCCGGCGCGCGCCTCTTCCTTATCGTGCGAGAAGAAAGAGCGGTAGCCAGGATTCGGCTTGTCGAAGACCCAGCCGGAGTTCAGGCCAAGCTGCAGGATCTGCAACTCGGCAAGGTCCTGGGGAATGCCTTCGTCCCACGACCAGTTCTTGCCGTCGACGAGGGGCATCAGCAGGACGTCGCCCAGATCAATGCCGCCGGTTCCCTGAACGTGTGTGTGCGTGAAGCCGATCACAACATTGTCTGGATAGTGATAGCCCGAGCAGTGTTCCCATCCGTAATAATCGCCGCGCTTGTTCCAGCGCGGTTCCGGCGGGCCGCTGCTGTCGGGACTTAGCTGCACCAGGCCAAATGGCGCAACGGCGCCGGGAAACATGTGGCCTCGAAAGCCCGTCCCGATCATTGGATCCACGCTGCCAAGCAAGCCCGGCGCGACGATCCTGCGGGCGTGTGTTCCTGCCTGTTTCGCGTGCGCATCGCTTGCGTCAAACAGCACGCCGGCAGGCATAGCCGCGCCAGCTGCGGCCGCCGCGCAGGACTTCAAAAATTCGCGTCTCCGCAGCTTTTCCCTCTCCTGAGCCATCACGTTCCTTTCAAGACGGCCGGCCGCTCAGCGAGCGGCGGCCGTGTATTCCTGTGGGTGGTGTTTCTGCCAGTTGAGCGTGTCGTAGAGCGGCTGTGCCGGCCTGACCGCAGGCTCTTCGCGCGCCACTGAGATGGCCAGAATGCGGATGTTGTCGTTGTTCGGCAGGGTTAGCGTTGTTGCATGGGGTGGCAATGCAATGGAGTAGCCGAAGAGATAGCTGTACGCATACGGCTCGTTGAGCCCCTCCGGGGTGTGATGGTGATCGGAGTACCAGGCGAGACTGGCGCGCTTGATGTAGCCCGGCGTGAGTCCGAGATAGTCATCGGGATAACTCGGAGACCAGATCGGCGAGCCGCGATAGGTGATGTCCGGCCATGTAGCATGATTCGCCGAGACGGCCCAATTCTTGCGCAATGGAACCTGCTTGCCATTCATGGTAACGAAGTCCGGCTCGGGCTTCCAGAGACGCGTGTCCCATTGGCCGATAAAGCCGCCCCAATTCTGAATGGTCAGCGTAGCGGAACGGCTGCCTGCCTGGAAGACGGCTTTCTGGTCGCCATTGATGGATGCGGCCAGCAGGTAGACGCGGTTGAAATTGCCGGCCGGCAGTTGGATCGTCTGGCCGCGCGCGATTACCGCATTGGGCTTGCCTGTAGCTGCTGGAGCCAGGTGGAAGTGGACGCCGTTGAAGCTCAGGTCCGCAGGCATCATCTCGGCGGCCAGCGCATCGCCTTTGCTGTCGAAGCCGCCGACCGTCGCTGAGTCGTTGTTGCTGGCGGCGGCGAGATCGTAGTGCAGCGCCACCGGCTGCGATGTTACCGGAGCAACATGGGCCGGAGCCGTGCCCAATCGCAGGGCAAACGTCCGCGGCTGATAGGGTTTGAAAGAAGTTTCCAACGCGCCATCAGCAACCGTCGCAGGTCCTACCGGCAGTTCCTGCCCATTCACTTCGCGCGCCGAGGTGACCGGTCCGGCGAACTTCACCGTGACGTGCGGGGCCGCTTCTCCATCCAGCTCAACCATGCGCAGAACCACTTCATTGCTCATCTCCGCTTTCTTCAGAGCGAGTATGCGGATGTGCGGATTGCTGATGCTTACCAGCGAGAAGTTGCGGCCCAGCGCGCCCGGGTGCCTGCTCGTCGTGAAAGCCACGAGTGGCGTGCTCAGCCGGTAAGCCTGCCAGTCGGTTTGCCCCTGGTGCCAGTCGCCGGAGTGCCCGGCAAGGCCGTACAGGATGTCATGGTGTCCCCAATCCTGGCTGAGCTGATCGGAATACGACTTGCGGACCGGAGGCTGTCCCGGAGCCGGAGTGCGAAATCCGGGCGTGCGCAGCAGCGTCAGCCGGATGGTGTGGTCATCGCGCTTATCCGAGCCATTCTTCACATCGGTCAGAATTGTGGCTCCATACGAGCCGCTCTTATCCGTGAGGTCGATCCAGTGGTGCGAAGCAACTTCAAACTGCCGGTCAAAGGCGGTGGGCCGCTGCACGGTGCCCACTTCCCAGTTATAGGTCGCCATGCGATTGTCGGCTGAAAGCGGGAAGACCGCTTTGAGGTTGGCGTCCGCGGTTCTCCAGTCGATTGCATCACTGAACTCGACGCGATTGCCCGGGTCGCCCGCCGACAAACGGACCGTCTGCACAAAGGTAGAGCCCTCAGTCTTGCGCGAGACCTGAATCGCTACGCGCACCGGGCCATTCTCGACGATGCGGATCTTTGCCGGGCCGCTGACATAAGCACGCGGCGCCGCCTGCTCCTGGTCGAAGTCCATATTCCACGCCGGGTAGTGCTCCGGCGCATCAGTGGAAATAGCCAGACGCATCGGTCCTGAAAGCAGTTCCTTGTTCAGCGACTTGTCAAAGATGCTGGTTACATCACCGTCCGAATTGAGCGTGACGCGATAACGCGCATTCTCCAGCGAGGAATCCGAGACTTTAAGCTCGCTCGAATGCTCAGGTGCGGAGGCCGGTTGGACGGAGTACACGGAATAGCCAACGGAAGGCGCCTTGGCCAGGAACAATACCTTGCCGTCTTCCAACTGCGCCGGGACGTCCTGCCCATCCGGTGCGGTAACCTTCACGGCCTGGGGCGTTCCGCCGGCGAAGTGGACCCTGGCCTCCACGACATCCTGGCGTGCGATGTTGAGCGGATTGTAGACCACTACCGGAGTGCCCGCGGTGCGCGTATTCAGCGCGGAGGCAACCGCTTCCGTCGCGCTGGTGAGCACATCGGCAAACTGGTTCAGAGCAATCACGTCGTCATTCCATGCAAACTGATAAGCGCGCGGAGTGGCCGTGCCGGCGCCCGTATCGTGAAACTGCCCGCCCATCACCAGCATCCACGCGTCATTCAGCCGTTCCTGCGGATAAGGGCGGCCGCCCATCCACGAGGCCGCGATGGAAGCTTTCTCGGCGTCGTCGGCCAGGATTTCGTTCTTGCGGTTCCAGCGCTTGTGGTAGGCCTGTGAGGTGAGCGAGCCCGCCGAGTGATTGATCAGCTCCAGATCGCCCGTATAGGTGGGCATTCGAGAGGTCATATCAGGTTTGAGGTCGAGGAACAGCTGGTCGGCCTCTGTAGAGAGGACACGGACCGGGCCATCTCCGACCCGCACCGGCTGCCCTACAGTTGCTTCAGTCCCTGCCGCCGCGTCGTCTGGATTTGGAAGCACGATCTTTCCCTTGGTGACGATGGCTTCGAGCATCTTCACTGTTTCTTCATCGGTCGCGCCGCCGTTATCGCCGGTGCCGACGTAGTGATAATCGGCGTAGACGCCGGTCACCTTGCCGTCGATGTTGATGCGGGAGACCCAGTTCACATCGTTCGCATCCCACCTGCGCGCCTGCGCGGGCGTCAATCCAGCCGGCGGCGGTGGCGGCGCTTTGCTCAGGTCATAGCGAATGCGGCTTCCGTAGCCGAGCGGGTTCAAGGCGGCAATCACACGCTCGCCATCGGGCCCGATCCAGACGCCAACGTTGAAGGGGATTCCCTCGGATGTTTTCTCGGGTGAGTCTGGTCCGCCGACTAGAGGCGCGGGCTGCCAGCCGGGGCTCAGCTTCTGCGTGGAGAAGCCCTTTACGCCGGAAGCTGCAAGGATCGTCGGCAGGGATGCCGGAAAGCCAAAGCAATCGGGCAGCATATATTCCGCGCTGGCCTTGCCGAATTCCTTGCGGAAAAATGTGTTGCCGTACAGAACCTGGCGAAAGATCGACTCTGCGCTGGGCAGGTTGACGTCGCCTTCCTCCACTGAGGAGCCGGCAGGGAACCACTTGCCCTCGGCCACGTATTGCTTCATTTGCGCATAGTCGGCCGGATAGTACTCCTTCATCAGCCGATAGCGGTTGGCCCCGGTCCAGTTGAAAATATAATGTGGATACTTATTGAAGTAGTAAAAATTCACCTTCATCGTCTTGAGTAGATACTCACTGATCGTCTGGGGAAACTCCCAGCGCCACTGCGTGTCCAGGTGCGCGTAGGGGACCACGTAGAGTGTCGGCTGCCTGGTGATATCAGGAGTATTGGCCGTCTGCGCCTGCGCGCTGAGCGTGAGTGCGATGACGGCAAACAGAAGGCTCTTGATCCAGTGCTGCATGAATACCTCGCGTGTGAACTAAGAAAATGCTTGCAGGATTTCCGGTTTCTGGTCAGGACAAGATTCGTTGTCTTGAGGAAGCTCCAAAACAGTAACTGATTTCAAAGGTTGCGGTGTTACTCGCCGCAACGAGCGCAAAATTTCGACACGAGCAGGGTCTTGTAACAGGGCACGACTTCAGTCGTGCCGAAGACACTCCAGGGCGAGTGAGGGCTTGAGTCTCTGCAGAATTTTTCGAGCCGAATTCACTTATCATCTGCACTTTTCCGCGCCCTGTTGAATCGTGCCGCATGTGGGGCAAATTCATGAAAGCGTAGGCCCCTGGGGAATGTGACATGAAGATTGGAGCTTGTTCAGAGCCCCTGAATCGAGAGTGAAATCACCGGAGACAATATAGAGTGCGAATGGAGAGTTGTCAATTGATCGTGATCGATTACACTGCTTGGTGAGATTGCGCAGCGCCTTTGCGCGGCGATGTGGCGGCAAGCCGGTTTTAAGGGCGCAGCCAGCAGTGGCGATGAACTGGCCGAGCGATGCTGGAGGAATGAGAACGCCGCTCGGTCGCGAGTCACTCTTGCCGCATATTCTGCAGCGATCTTGCTTGCAACCGCGGTGATGCGGAATGATTGCATCGTTTTGTCGCGCCCTGCTTATCTCTGGTGATGGGCGGAGGGAGCTTCTGTAGCAAAGAGTGACGTTGGTTCAAGTCCTCCATACATCGCGTGCGCAATCGACATGGGATTTCAAGGAGAGGTTATGTTGAAGAGTTCGCTGCTGAGTTTGATGTTCACCGTCGTTGTCCTTGGGCAAAGCGCGCAGGCGCCCGCGCAGGAACACTATCCCTTTCAGAACCGGAATCTCCCCGCCGAGCAGCGCATCGACAATCTGGTTTCGTTGCTCTCGCTTCAGGAAAAGATCGATCTCCTTGGAAAGACGCTGAACGTGCCGCGCCTCGGGATTCATGCTTCCGGCGCTCTGCCGAGCCCGCTTGGTTCGAACGGACAGTTTGAGGGCCTGCACGGCGTTGCAATGGACAAGGCGTGGGCGAGAAAGTCTCCGGGCGGCTCAGGAGAGTACAGCGGTATCACTCCGATTCCAACCACGCAATTTCCGCAGGCAGCGGGACTGGGCGAAACATGGGATCCTGCATTACTCCAGCAGGCAGCCGCCGAGGAAGGCTACGAGGCTCGCTACATCTTTCAGAGCTATGATCGCGGCGGCCTGATTATCCGCGCTCCCAATGCGGACCTGGCCCGTGATCCGCGCTGGGGACGTTCCGAGGAATCCTATGGCGAGGATCCGTACCTGGTGGGAACGATGGCGGTAGCCTTCGTGAAGGGCCTTCAGGGAGACACTCCGGGCTGTTGGCAGACCATATCGTTGCTCAAGCACTTTATGGCCAACAGCAATGAGGACAAGAGGACCAGCTCTTCTTCAGACTTCGATGCGGCTCTGATGCACGAATATTATGCCGCTCCCTTCCGCATGGGCATAGAGCAGGGAGGCGCCGATGCGCTGATGACCGCCTACAACGCGGTCAACGGCATCCCGATGGCAACCAGCCCTCTGCTGAAAAGCCTGGCCATGAAGCGGTGGGGATTGAACGGCATGATTGATACCGATCGCGGCGCCGTTACCGATATGGTCACGCGGCACAAATATTATCCCGACATGGATCACGCCGTTGCCGGCGCCATCAAGGCCGGGGTCAACCAGTTCCTGAATCCATATGAGCCCTATATTGAAAACGCGTTGCGCGAGCACCTGATCTCCGAAGCGGACATCAACGAAAACCTGAAGGGCGTCTTTAGGGTTTTGCTGCGGCTTGGCGCGCTCGATGCGCCGGACACATGCCCTTACACGAACATCAAAGAAGGCAAGGTGCCGACGCCCTGGGAGACGCAGAAGAGCAAGGCTCTGGCGCTGCGCGTCACGGAAGAGTCGATTGTGCTGTTGAAGAATACGCCTGCCGGGAATGCAGCGCCGCTGCTTCCGCTCGATGTAGCGAAGCTGAGGTCGATCGCCGTGGTCGGGCCGCGCGCCGATGAAGTGGATGCGGACGGCTACGGCGGCATGCCGCCGTTTGGTATTACGCCCCTGCAAGGAATCAAAGAGAAGGTTGGTGCTGGTGCCACCGTGAAATACAGCGCCGATCACGATCAGGCGGTACAGATGGCGAAGACCTCTGACGTGGCGATTGTGGTCATCGGCAACCAGCCGGTGTGCGGAGCCAGATTCGGCCGTTGCCCTGATCCTACAGAAGGCAAGGAAGCGATTGACCGGAAGCGGATCCATCTGAATCCCGAGCAGCAGAAGCTGGTTGAGGACGTTTATGCGGCGAATCCGCATACGGTTGTAGTTTTGGTCAGCGGCTTTCCCTTCACAATCGACTGGGAGCAGGAGCACGTTCCGGTCATCGTTCATATGGCGCACAGCAGCGAAGAAGAAGGTGCGGCGCTGGCTGACGTCTTGTTCGGCGATTACGACCCGGCTGGGCGCGTCTCCGTGACCTGGCCGCAATCCATCAGCCAGTTGCCGCCGATGATGGACTACAACATACGCGATGGCAGGACTTACATGTACTTCAAGGGAAAGCCGCTCTACCCCTTCGGCTACGGGCTGAGTTATACAAGCTTCAAATATTCTGACTTGCGGGTAAGTCACGCCAGGCTTCATGAAAACGGAAGAGTTGAAGTAAGCGTCAAGGTGACGAACACCGGCAAGCGCTCAGGGGATGAAGTGGTGCAGATGTACGTGCGGCACATGGATGCAAAATCTCAGGGGCCGTCGGAGGAGTTGAAAGGCTTCCAGCGGATCCATCTCGCCGCCGGAGAGACAAAAACGGTTTCGCTACCCCTGAGCGCGAAGTCTCTTGCCCATTGGGACGATGCCGGCAAAGGCTGGAAGATCGAAAGTGGCCGCGTGCGCGTGATGATCGGCAGCTCATCGACCGACATCCGGGCAGAGAAAACGATCTCGGTGGGAAAGTGAATTTCGTCATGAATCCCTGGCGCTTATCGTGGATTTCGCCATGAATCCGTGGCACCTTATCGCTTTCACTAAGGCCGCCTTCGTCGCCTTTTTCTCGCAGGGACTGGCTTCAACCGGTCCAGGCGGTAACCCGGACACCCTCGTGCTCCGGGGTCGTTCCCCAGAAAAGTGCCCACCCGGCGGGATCTTGGCATTACCACAGAATTTGGATGGCCGCCGTATACCGTAGCACGTGACGATGTTGCCGAAGATGCCGGAAGCTGGAATTGAATTTGGCGGGTTTTCGATCGATCGCTGGAAGACATCGGCCTATAAACAGACTTCGACTGCGATTCGTGGAAGGCTGTTCCATCGATAATAATCGATTGACAGAGATTGGCTCGTTCGATTAAAGTTTCGGATGTTGAATTTTTCCACGATAACCGGTGGGCCTGTGGAGCTGAGCGGTTAGGCTACCGGCGGCACGGAGAACATGGCAAGAGATGTTCATCGCAGTCTTGCGGCGCCCCCTGCGACGAAAGCGAGTCGCTAGAGCCGCGGCTTCATCCATTAGCATCAGGATTACACGGTTCATCAACAAAACAGCCGTTTCTGTGGCGGGAGGGTGCCTCCTACTACACGAGGGCCGAACGGACACGAGGGTGGCATGGGTGCGGGAAATCTGGTGGTGATCCAGGCCGGAGGGCCAACCGCGGTTGTCAATGCGAGCCTCTATGCGGTGCTGGATTCCGAGCGGCGGCAGAAGACCAGCCGCAGGATTTTCGGTTCCAGAAACGGGTTGCAGGGACTCATTCGCGGCGACCTGGTTGACCTTGGTTTCCTGACTTCTTCTCAATTGGAGCTGCTGCGCCACAGCCCTGGCGCGATGCTCGGCTCCTCGCGCGTCAAGCCGTCGGAAGCAGAGCTGACCGGGATTCTGCGCGATCTTCGCGAGCGAGATATTCACCAGGCGCTTTTCATTGGTGGCAACGGCACCATGCATGCCGCGCTTATGATCAGCCGCTTCTGCAAGCAGGCAAACTACGAGATGCAGGTCGTTGGCATCCCCAAGACGGTGGACAACGACATCAACGGGACCGACCGCTGCCCCGGATACGGCAGCGCAGCGCGCTATGTGGCACAGTCTACCCGCGACCTGGGGATGGACGTCCGCGCGCTCGCCCAGCCTGTATCGGTTCTGGAGACGATGGGCCGGCACGTAGGCTGGCTGGCTGCAGCATCCGTCATGGCAAAAAGGAGCGCGCAAGACGCCCCACATCTGGTTTACATTCCCGAGGTTCCCTTTGAGATGGATGTGTTTCTCGCGGACCTCGATACGACTCTCAGGAAGCAGAACTGGGCGATTGTGGTTGTCTCTGAAGGGCTTCGGGACAGCGCGGGGCGCCCGGTTTACGAGACTTCCGAGGCATCGCAGAGAGATGAGTTCAACCGCGCGTTGCCGGGAGGCGTTGGACACTTCCTGGCGGAGACGGTGACGCGCAGGCTGAAGATTCGCTGTCGCGATGAGAAGCCGGGATTGCTGGGAAGAGCGTCGATCCTGCATGTTTCGCCGCAGGACAGGATGGATGCGGAGCTGGTTGGACGCGTAGCGCATGAGGCTCTGGCGGCCGGTTGCGATGAGCAGATGGTAGCGCTCATGCCGCTGCGCAGCGGAGAGCCGGCAACAACGAAATTGATCCCACTGGAGGCGGTTTCCGGCCCAGACCGGGCGATTCCCAGGGAATGGCTTGGGAAAGGCAACCCTCCCACAAACCACCATTTTGCAGAGTATCTCCGGCCATTCATCGGAGAGCTATTGGAGTACGAAGATGTCTTCGACCGTTCAGAGTCCTACGAAAACGCCTGAAGCGCTGGCCGTGCAGAAACCCGTCGGGGTGCTGATCCTGGGACGCAAGCGCCCGGGCTTCGACCAGGAGTGGAACAAGATCATTTGCCAGCGCAGCATTGCAGCCATGCGCGAGCTGGGCTTCGAGTGCATCGGGCAGGATGCTCCGGTGATCGACGACCAGACCCTGCGCGCCGCGCTTGATGGAATTCGCGCGGCCGGCTGCGACAGCCTGCTGATGCTGCAGCCGTCGATGGGCAACGGGCAGCTCGCTTTGAGCCTGTCGCAATTGTGGCCGGGGCCCATCGTGCTATGGGCGACTCCGGAAAGGCCCGCAGATGGCAAGGTGAGCTCCTGCTCGCTGGTGGGCCAGCATCTGTGGGGTTCCATGCTCCGCCAGGCCGGCCATCCCTTTGAATTGGTCTACGGCGATCCTGACGACAAGGCGCTGAGACAGGATCTGGTGAAGGCCATCGCCCTCTCGCGCACAGTGGCGCGCCTGCGCGACGCAAAGATCGGCATGGTCGGCACGCACGCTCCCGGGTTCATTGATCTCGCGGCCGATCCCTTCCTGTTGCGCAGGGCGTTGGGAATCCAACTGCATCCGCTCAGTCTGCCGCAGTTCATCAGCCGGGTGAACAGCATTGATGAGGCAGTGGTGCGTGGCGATGTGGAGCGGGTCAAGCAGATGGGACTTCCTCTGGTTGATGTCGAGGAGAAGGATCTGGCGATGAACTCGCGCTGCTACCTCGCCATGCTTGACCTGATGCAGGAAGAAAGCCTGGACGGGCTTTCCATTCAGTGCTGGCCGGAACTCCCCGAGGTTCTGGGGCAATGGCCATACCTTGCCATCTCGCGGCACACGACAGAGGGGCGCGCGGTTTCAATGGAAGGCGATGTGGACGGCGCGATTGCGGAACTGATGGGAAGCGTACTCGGCCTGGGCCGCGCCTTCCTTACCGACTGGCTCGAGCATGATGCGTCCACAATTTTCCTCTGGCATCCCGGTATGGCGCCGCTCAGCATGTGTAATCCTGTGGGTAGTCCTGACGGTCCCAGTCTGGGCAAGCATTTCAATATTGTGAAGCCGCTCGTCGTTGACGGTGAGTTGCAGGCCGGCAAGCCTGTGACCGTCGCGCGGCTGTGGCGTTGCGATAACGAGTACAGGATGACGGCTTTTGAGGGAAAATCGGTTCCTTCGCGGCGTTCGTTGACGGGCAATACCGTTCTGGTTGAAGTCGCGGGCAAGAGCGTGCCGGAAAGATTCGACACCCTCGTGCATGAAGGGATGCCGCATCATGTGCTGCTTTACTACGGCCACTACGCGGACGTGCATCGCCGGCTGGCACGGCTGATGGGCATTCGCTGGGTGGAGTAGGAGAAGGTTGCGCGGCGAAGGGACTGTACGGGCCAACGGCAGGATGGAAGGAGACTCGTAGTTATGGCAGTTCGAACCCCCATTGCAAGGCACCACGTTCGGGAAGAAATACAGCGCCGGATCCTGTCCGGTGAGAGCCAGCCGGGAGAACGGCTGACGCAGCAGAGCCTGGCCAAGGAACTGGGTGTTGCCCAGGGGACTGTGAGGGAATCCCTGCTCGAGCTGCAATGGCTCGGGCTGGTCGAGTCGGTCGACCGGCTTGGCGTATTCGTTGGTCAGTTGGATGCCGCACGCCTTTGCGAGGCATATCAGGTGCGTGAGTTTCTCGAAGGCCTGGCCGCTAGACTTGCGTGCAATCACGCCGGCAGGGCTGACATCGTTCAGTTACGCAAGATGGCCGACCATGTCTGGGAGTTGTCGAACGAGAACAAGCTGGAAGAGATGGGCGCGGCGGATCGCGCCTTCCATCTCCAGATCATGAACTTGTCGAGAAATAAGATTCTGCTGCGCCTGGCCGAGGGCTACCGCGTCCTGGGCATGGCCGTTCGCGCCTCGCGCGACCCGCACATCGTGTATGAGGAGCATCTGCGCATCGTCGAAGCGATCGACCACAACTTCCCCGATGAGGCGGAACGGCTGGCGCGCCAGCATGTGGAGGGCGCAAGGATCATGATTGAGCAGCAGGCGGCAAAGCATGACTTCACTCCCAAGTGGGTAGTGGACTCCGAGGCATAGGCGCGGCAGCGTCGAGAGGTGGTTTCTGGAATGACGGTTTCCGATAAGGCATCGCACAGGATTTATCTGAACGGCGAATGGGTTACGACCGGCCGCGAGCTTGAAGTCGTGAATCCGGCTGACGGGCGCGCGTTTGCGAGTGTGCCCACAGTGGACCGCGAGCAGGTGCAAGCGGCACTGCGCGCGGCACAGGCTGCTTTTGCAGGCTGGCGCGCGCTCACGGCGAAAGAGCGGGGCGCTCTGCTGGTGCGCGTGGCCGATGAGCTGAAACGGCGCCAGGACGAGATCGCGCGCACTATCACTCTTGAAAACGGCAAGCCACTGGCGCAGAGCCGGGGCGAGGTCGCCATGGCCGAGGACCATCTGCGCTGGTTTGCCGAAGAGGGACGCCGCGCCTATGGCCGCTGGATCCCGCACCAGGATCCGCGTAAACGCAATCTGGTGGTCAAGTCGCCTATCGGGACGGTGGCGGCGATTGCTCCGTGGAATTTCCCGCTGGTGCTTGCCGTGCGCAAGGTGGCTCCTGCGCTGGCGGCTGGCTGTCCGGTGATCTTGAAACCTGCTTCCAAGACTCCGCTCTCGTCCGTAGCGCTGGCCGAATGCATGGAAGCTGCCGGCATTCCCGCCGGAGTTTTTCAGATCGTCATCGGCAATGCGGGCATGATCGCGGGCGAGTTCCTCACCAATCCTATCTGCCGCAAGATCACCTTCACGGGTTCTACTGAAGTGGGGCAGGCGCTGATTCGCGGCGCCGCTGAGGCGGTCAAGCCGCTTTCACTGGAGCTGGGAGGGCATGCGCCGCTTCTCATTTTTGACGACTGCGATCTGGATACGGCGGTGCGCGAGACCATCATCGCGAAGTTTCGCAATACCGGCCAGTCCTGCATCGCGGCCAATCGCATTTACGTGCAGAAGACGATTTACGACAAGTTCCTCGCGCGCTTTGTGGACGCGGCGAAGGCGCTCAAGGTTGGGAACGGCCTCGAAGCGGGCGTGGACATCGGCCCAGTGATCGGCGAAGAGGCGCTGGCCGGCGCGCTGCGCCAGGTTGACGATGCCGTCAGCCGTGGAGCAAAGGTTTGCTGCGGAGGCCGGCGGCTGGAGCATAACGGCGGCTTCTTTCTGGAGCCGACAGTTTTGGACGGCGTTGAAGAAGCCGCGCTGTGCATGCGTGAAGAGACCTTTGCACCGATGGCTCCGGTTTGCTCCTTTGAAACAGAGGAAGAGGCGATTGTCCGCGCCAATGAATCCCCATTTGGCCTGAGCGCCTACGTAATGACGCGCGACTACGGCCGTATCTTCCGTTGCGCCGAGAAACTTGAGGCGGGCACCATCGGTGTGAATGACGGCGCGCCCACCACCAGCCAGGTTCCCTTTGGCGGAGTCAAGCACAGCGGCTGGGGCAGGGAATTAGGAAGTGAAGGGCTCGACGCCTTTCTTGAAACCAAACATGTATCCCTCGGCGGCCTATAGAGCCGCCCGGGATAATCGCTGAGAAAGGGAGAAGTATGATTCATTTTCTTGTGCATGACAGCAAGGACGATGTCGGCGTCGCGGTGGTCGATATCGAATCCGGGACACAGTGCTCGGGCAAGATCCTGTCCGATAACAAACCGCTTACCGCTAAGGCGACTGAGTCGATCCCGCTCGGTCACAAACTTGCGCTTCGTGATTTTGCCGTGGGAGATACGGTTACCAAGTACGACGTCGTAATTGGAAAGGTCGTTCAGCCGATCAAGGCCGGTCAATTGGTGCATGTTCACAACCTGAAGACAAGAAGGTGGTAGCGAGATGGGACTGAGAAAAATCTATGCATACCGTAGGGAGAACGGTCGGGTCGGCATTCGCAATCATGTCGTGATCCTTCCGGTCGACGACATTTCGAACGCCGCCTGCGAGGCGGTGGCGAAAAACATCCAGGGCACGCTGGCTCTGCCGCACGCTTACGGCCGCCTGCAATTTGGCGAGGATCTGGAACTCTTTTTCCGTACCATGATCGGAACCGGCTGCAACCCGAACGTAGCCGCCGTCGTTGTCATCGGCATCGAGCCCGGCTGGACGAAGCGCATCGTTGACGGCATCGCCACCACCGGCAAGCCTGTTTCCGGCTTTTCCATCGAGGGCAAGGGAGACATTCGCACCATCGCGGAAGCTTCGTATCGTGCCAAGGAGTATGTGCAGTGGGCGACGGAGCTGCAGCGCACCGAGTGCGACTTCAGCGAGCTTTATATCAGCGTGAAGTGCGGTGAGTCCGACACCACAACCGGGCTGGCGAGCTGCCCCACGGTGGGCAACGTCATCGACAAGCACTGCGCTGCCAAGGGCACGGCTTCGTTCGGCGAGACCACCGAGCTGACTGGCGGCGAGCACATTGTTGCGTCCAAGGCGATCAACGATGCGGTGCGCCAGCAGTTCATGGCCATTTTTGAGGACTATCAGAATCTGGTTATGAAGGAAAAGGTCGACGATCTCTCCGAATCGCAGCCGACCAAGGGAAACATCGCCGGTGGGTTGACCACGATCGAAGAGAAGGCCCTGGGCAACATCGAAAAGCTGGGCAAGAAGACCAAGTTTGTCGGATGCCTGAAGCCGGCCGAGGCGCCGGCTGATAAGGGCCTTTGGTTCATGGATACCTCCAGCGCCGCTGCCGAAGCGGTTACGCTGTGGGCTGCCTCCGGAGCCGTTGTGCACCTGTTCCCCACCGGCCAGGGCAATATCATCGGCAATCCCATTGAGCCGGTCATCAAGCTGACGGGTAATCCCAAGACAGCCAAGTCCATGAGCGAGCACATCGACGTGGATGTTTCGGGGATCCTGCAGGGCAATATGACTCTCGATCAAGCCGGCGAAGCACTGCTGGATATGATCGCGCGCACATCCAACGGCCGGCTGACTGCTGCTGAAGCTCTTGGGCACCGGGAGTTCGTGCTGACCAAGCTCTACCGCAGCGCATAACCAGACGGGCACTAGGAATACAGGTAAGGACAGGTCATGGCAATGAGATACCCGAAGGAGCAATTGAATACGCTGACAGTGCAACTGGCGCAGGCCGCGGGCTTGTCCGCGGACGAAGCGCTTCTGTTCGCGGATGCATTGGTCGACGCCGACCTTCATGGTGTCTCAACGCATGGCCTGTCCCGCCTGAGCATTTATCTGCGCCGGATGGAGTTGGGGCTCATCGATCCCAAGGCGCCGCTGCGAGTGGACCGCCAGAGGGCGGCAACGCTCTCACTCGACGCGGCCAACGGAGTCGGGCAGGTGCAGGCGATGAAGGCGCTGGCGATGCTGATTCCGCTGGCAAAGCAAAGCGGAATCGCTGCGGCGACTATCCGCAACTCGCAGCATTTCGGCGCTCTCTCTTACTACTGCAACTACGCGGCAACGCATGGATGCATCCTGATTGCCGCGACCAACTGCGAGCCGGCGATGTCGCCCACTGGTGGCGCAGATGCTTTTTTTGGCACGAATCCGATCGCTGCATCCTTTCCAACCGGCAAAGGATTTGCGGTCAAGATCGATCTTTCCACATCGGCGATTGCGCGCGGCAATATCATCGCCGCCGCGAAGAAGAAGCAGCCGATTCCGCTGGGCTGGGCTCTGGACCCCGATGGCCAGCCGACAACCGATCCTCAGCAAGCGCTGATTGGAACTGTGCTGACCATGGCAGGACATAAGGGCTATGCTCTGGCCATGATGGTCGAGATGCTGAGCGGGGTGCTCTCGGGCGCGGCCGTCGGTTCTGAGATCGGGTCGATGTATAAAAACCTGGACCGGCCGCAAAATGTCGGGCATTTCTTCTGCCTGCTTCATATTGACGCGTTTATGGAGTATGCCGATTTTATTCGCCGGGTTGACGCCACCATTGACAGCATCAAGTCCGGCAGAAAGCTGGCCGACGTTAGCGAGATTCTTGTTCCCGGCGAGCGCTCGGCGCGCATCGCTCTTGAAAACAGCCGGCTTGGCGTTCCAATCGGGCCGGAGACGGTGAAGGAACTCGAAGAGTGGTGTGGCCGGCTGAACGTTCCTTTCGCACTCACACAGGAGAACAAACAGGTAACGGTATGATCGATATTCTTATCTCGGAGAACATCTCCGGCGCCGCAGTGGATGCACTTACTTCCCGCTTTAAGGTTTCGCGCCAGCCGGACCTGTGGGAGAATCAGGAGGCTCTTCTGGAGGCGGCCCAGTCGGCCCGCACGCTGATTGTGCGCAATAAAACGCTGGTGACAGGCGATCTGATGTGCGCGGCGAAGCATATGATCGCCGTGGGCCGGGCCGGAGCCGGGCTCGACAACATCGATGTCAAGAGCGCGAATCAGGCCGGCGTGGTGGTCGCCTTTACTCCCGACCAGAACTCCATCAGCGCGGCCGAATTAACCATGGGGCTGATGCTCGGCCTGATGCGCAAAATCCCTCAGGCTGCGCAGGACACCAGCGCAGGCGGCTGGCATCGCCACCAGTTCGTGGGAACCGAGCTTTACGGCAAGACGCTGGGCATCATCGGCGCCGGCAAGATAGGCTATTTGACGGCGATGCGGGCGCGAGCCTTCGGCATGAACATCCTCGCCTACGATCCCTTCTTGAGCAGCGACAATGTTCTGCTGTGCGAGCTGCGCGCCGAACTTGTCGAATTGGAAGACCTGCTGGCCAGGGCCGACGTTGTTTCGTGCCATGTGCCGGCCTCGCCGCACACCAAGGGGCTGATCAACCGCGAGCGCCTGAAGCTCATGAAGCCCACGGCCTGCCTCATCAATACGGCGCGCGGACCGGTGGTTGTGGAAGAGGACCTGGTGGAAGCGCTCAAGTCGAAAACGATCGCGGGCGCAGCCCTCGACGTGCGAATCTCAGAGCCGCCCAAGAGCGGCGAACTGAATCAGATGCCCAACGTAATTCTCACTCCGCATATCGCCGCTTTTACCCATGAGGCGCAGAGCCGGGTGACGCGTGCCGTGTGTGACGACATTGCGCGGTTGCTCGAAGGCAAGCCCGCCAAGTACGCCGCTACCAAATTTAATTTGCCACAGAATGGCCGTTGAGGATCATCATCGCCGGTCGCGGATCGGATCTGCGACCGGCGCCTGATTATGCGCGCGCCGGCTCGGCGGAAGATTGCTTTGGAGCCGATGGCTTTGCGGCAGCGGGCGACGCGATTCCAAAATGCTTATACCAGGGTTGAGCGCCCGTCAGTGCGTCATTCACCCGGGCGATGTTTTCACGGCCCTCCGTTTGAAGCCAATCCTCCAGGGCTTTTGCGCCGTGCTGGGCATAGACGGCGATGCCGTTCTGCCAGGTGGCGCGCCCGCAGAGAACGCCATTGAAGCGGCTTCCGCATCCGGCGGCAAATTCGAGCGTGTCAATGAACTGCGCGTTGGTGACACCGGCTGACAGATAAACGAAAGGCTTGTCAGTGGCTGCCGCAACCGCGTGGAAATGCCTTTGCGCCTCAGGCTGAGCGTATGCCTGCTCGCCGCTGAAGAATTTCGTCCCGGCCACACATCCCATCTGCACAGGAATCTCGATCTTGAGCAGGTCTACGCCGTAGCGCTCCTTGCTGAACTCAGCCACGGATCGTTCGACAATCTCCGGCTTGATCTTGGCGTATTCCAGGCCTTTTTCACGGCCGTGCAGGTCGTAGCCGAGCAGTTCCAGAACAAATGGAATATCGTTAGCGCGGCACTCATCGCCGATCCGCTCGACCCACGCGCTCTTAAGATCGTTAATTTCCGGCTGATCAAAGGGCGTGTAATGCAGAAGGATCTTGATGCAATCCGCGCCGGCTTCCTTGACGCGCCGCACCGACCAGAGGTCGTAGAGGATAGGCAGGCGCGGCGGAGCCGCATCGTAGCAGGAGCGCTCATATGCCACCAGCAGGCCCGCTGCATTGCGGTGGCTGGCGGCAGAAAGACCGTATTCAGGATCGAGCAGGATGGCCGATGCGTATTGCGTTAAAACCGACGTCACCAACTCCTTGAACTCAACAACGGCGGATGCATCGACGTCTTCCACCTGTTTTGCTTTGGCAATGGCATTGCGAAGAATGCCTCTTTGATCCAGAGCAAGCGCGGCAATCACGCCGTTCTCGTTCGAGATTGCCTGCAGACCAGCTAATTTTCCCGGTGTAAGTTGATTCGGCATGTATGCTCCGTAGTGATTGTAAGAGACGTAGCGCGCGATTGACTGCTTGTATGGCGTCGCAGTGGATCGCTGAGGCGCGACCCAAATGAACTGAATCATCCAGCGCGTAATCGATTATAAATGATTGCATCGGCGTGATCGGATCTTTCCTGGATCGTTTGGCGACTCTGCCGACGAACCGGCAGCGCCTTGTAGTGCTGAAGCGGGGAAAGAAGTGGATGCAAGGACGCCGGCATCCCATCCTCTGCGCGATAAATGCGCGGAGGATGGGGGAGGGAATCATGTCACGCCTCAGGCGAGTGGGATGCCGGGCGCGACGGCGCGAATCTCTACTGACTTTTTGCCCAGTGTGTCATGTGTGGCTTCGATCCGGATCTGGCCGGAGCGTCCGTGGAGAGTCCGCACATAGACTGCGCCCGCGCCACCATTCGCGGCCAGCGCAAAGGGATTGTCGCCAACGATCTCGCCCGGACCGTCAATCCGAAGCGAGACCATCCCTCCGGCGAAGGCACGCTGTGCGCCGTGCTTGTCGAGGACGGCAAACACCAGCCTTGTGGCGTCCGATCCATCCGCCACCAACTCGGCATCGTCCGCATGCAGTGAAAACATGTCGGTTGATGGATCCGAGGAAAAAGAGCGCGAGAGCACCCGCGTTGCGCCTACATATCCATCAATGCGCAGTTCCGGATGCGCGGCGCCATCCATCTTGAGATCGGTGAAGAAGGGCGGATATTTGAGATGCGGATATCCGGAGCGGTCGGGATGAAGAACCGCGTGGGAGTTGCCGTCAATGAAGATCTCAAGGCGATCGCAGTTGGAGAAGATGGCAGCGTGCTCACCGGGGCCGGTGGGCGTTTGAGGACCAAA
>JAJZVZ010000048.1 GCA_021846945.1 Acidobacteriota bacterium
AGTTATGCCATAGAAAAGACGGCCTTTCCAGTTCTATTTTTGCCCCTAGACTCTCCCCCTTAACAGTCGCCGCGTGAGATATGCAGGTTAAATCTTTGCGCGTGATCGGAGATTGAAGAAGCCGGCGTCTCCGTTCCTGCGCCGGCCTTTCAAGGAAAGGCCGACGAAGAGCCGGATTGCCGCAGGGCATGCCTTTACGAACGGATGAGAATAACGCCTTGTTCAGGAATGCCGCCGGCGCGATGAATCTGTTTTAGAACTTGACTCCCAGGCTTCCCAGGAATGCCTTCACCTGGGGCCATACGGCCTTCAGGTCAGTTACAGTCTGGATGTCGAGGGAGATGTTGAGCGGGTTTGCGGCCGCGCCCGCCAGCTCCGAAAGCGGTTTTTCCACGGCTCCCGCCAGTGTGGCAAGAGCCGCAACCACTGCCGGCGCGGCGTGCAGTGCCTTGTTGGCGCCGGTGAGCCATTTCAGGGCGTCCTCGGCTCCGATTTCAATGCCCTTCTCGATATTCACAAGGATATTGGCCATCGCGATAGGTCCTCTTCCTGTCCGCGGGCGCGCTATGATGAGCTACCCGTGGACTTGGTTTTGAGCCGCTTTCACGATCCTGACCTTGCCGTGGTTCCGGCATGGTGTTTCGTCAAAGCCAGCTTCACACCATTGTCTGGTTATCTTTTAGGCTAGGGGATTCCGAAGATATCTTCGGCAAGAGACTTTATCGAGGAACCGGCGTTGCAATCATGGAGTTAGCAGAAACAATGATGGCGCGCTTCTTGACATTGCGGTAGCGGCTTGCGTACGAGCGGCTATTCGCGGGGCGCAGAGATACCGCTGCTCAGCTTTCAGTCTTGCGCCAGGACTGTTCGCTTCACATACCGCCGCCCCTGGATCTCGTATTCCCCGCTTACCACGCGGGCAATCGCCTCCGTGTAGGCCACGTGTTCCTCCACGAGGATGCGGCCGGCGAGCGAATGCGCGTCGTCGCTCTCCAGTACCGGAATCGCACGCTGCACCACGATTACGCCATGGTCGAGATGCTCATCCACAAAGTGCACGGTGCATCCGGTGATCTTCACTCCGTAGTGAAAGGCCTGTTCCTGAGCATCGAGTCCCGGGAATGCCGGCAGCAGAGAAGGGTGGATGTTGAGAATGCGATTGCGGAATTCAGCGACGAACTCCGGCGAGAGCAGCCGCATGTAGCCTGCCAGGCAGACCAGGTCTACCCCGTGAGCCTTCAGGCAGGCGGTCACATCCGCATCATGCTCCGCGCGCTTGCGCCCCCTGGAGACGAAGAGCGCGCTTGCCAGCCCCATTTCTCGCGCTTTGGCGAGTCCTGCGGACTCGGCTACGTTCGAGATGACGACTGCGACCTGAACGCCCGGAAGCCTGCCGGTCCGAATCGATTCCGCAATGGCCAGAAAATTGGATCCACGGCCTGAGAGCAGGATGCCCAGCCGCACCGGCTTATCGCCCGTACTCATATATACTGCACCCTGCGCTCGCCCTTCACGATGCGCCCGATCACGTAAAACTTCTCTTCAGACCGGTCCAGCAGGTTTTTGGCGCGGGTAAACTTCGCCGCCGGGATCGCCGCAATCAAGCCGATGCCCATGTTGAAGGTACGCATCATCTCGTCTTCGGAGACCTGTCCGAGTTCACGCAGGTGCTCGAAGATGGGCAGCACGGGCCATGAGCCGGTCTCGATCTGCGCGGCTGTATTCTTGGGCAGAATGCGTGGCAGGTTCTCGGTGATGCCGCCCCCTGTGATGTGCGCCATGCCTGTGGTCAGCCCCGCCGACACCAGCTTCTGAATCACGTGCAGATAGCTGCGATGCGTCTTCATCAGCTCGGTGCCGGCTTTCTCCTTGAGTGCGGTTACGTATTGCGTCGCTTTGTATCCGGCGACTTCAAAGAGGAGCTTGCGCGCCAGCGAGTAGCCGTTGGTGTGCAGGCCGGTCGAGGGCAGCCCGATCAGCACATCGCCCGCCTTGACGCTCGCGCCGGTAATCATCTTGTCGCGATCAACCGCGCCCACGATAAACCCAGCCAGATCGTACTCGCCGTCCGCGTAGAAGCCCGGCATCTGCGCCGTTTCGCCGCCGATGAGCGCGCAGCCATTGGCCCTGCAGCCTTCGGCCAGTCCCGTCACCACGCTTTCCGTCACTTCCGGATCCAGTCGGCCGCTGGCCAGATAGTCGAGAAAGAAGAGAGGCGTCGCGCCCTGCACTGCGATATCGTTCACGCAATGGTTCACCAGGTCGATGCCCACGGTGCGGTGCTGTCCCAGCTCAAAGGCGATCTTCAGCTTGGTGCCCACGCCGTCGGCGGAGCTCACCAGAATGGGATTCTTCCAGCGCTGCATATCCAGCCGGTACAGGGCTCCGAAGCCGCCGATCCCTCCCAGCACATTGCGGTTAAAGGTCTTCTGCGCCAGAAACTTGATGCGATCTTTGGCCTGATCGGCGCGGCTGATGTCAACGCCGGCGTCTGCGTAGGTTACGGATTTGGGCTTGGAATTGTTAGGCACGGTCTGGTCTTTCCATGAATGATTTGGCCCTTCAGAAATGGCCGGAATCCATGATTTTAGCAGGATTTGCATGGGCAGACATTCCATAGTGGAGGAGCCGGATCGCGTTTAGGCATCCGGCTTGGAACGGCAGGGCGGGTTCACCGCAATCCAGAGCCATTGCCGGCGCGATCTTCCAGCCCTTCCAAACTCTGCCGCCTTCGCGCCCTTGCGCCGTGATTCGCTTGCATCCGGGGTGGCTGAGCGTGGGCTGAAAGCTCGGCCGCCCCGCATTCACCCCTCTATACTGAACCCAGCATGAGTCCGCAGATCGCAGTTTCCAGCCGTACCCGTTCCCAGGCCCTGCAGCAGCGCGCCGAGCGCTGCTTCCCCGGCGGCGTCAACTCGCCCGTGCGCGCCTTTCGCGCGGTGGGTGGAGAGCCGCCGTTCATCGAGCGCGCCGAGGGCGCATACCTCATTGATGCCGACGGCAACCGCTACATCGACTGCTTCGGTTCCTGGGGACCGATGATCCTGGGCCACGCCTTTCCGCCGGTGGTTGAAGCCATCCAGCGTGCCGCGCGCAACTCTGCCAGCTTCGGCGCCTCCACCGCCGCCGAAGCTGATCTCGCCGAGCGCGTCATGGCCTGCTATCCCGCCATCGAGAAGATGCGTTTTGTCAGCTCCGGAACTGAGGCCACCATGTCGGCCATCCGCCTGGCCCGCGCCGCCACCGGCCGCAAGATCATCGTCAAGTTCGAGGGCTGCTACCACGGCCACGCCGACGGCCTGCTGGTCAAAGCCGGCTCCGGCGTCGCGACCTTCGGAATCCCCGGCTCGGCCGGCGTTCCCGAGGAGATCGCCCACCTCACGCTTGCCCTTCCGTACAACGACCTCAGCGCCGCTGAAGCCGCCTTCGCCGCGCATCCTGGAGCCATCGCGGCCGTGATCCTGGAGCCGGTTGTCGGCAACGCCGGCTGCATTCCGCCTTTACCCGCCGGGGTGAGCGCGCCGGGTTATCTTGCCGGTCTGCGCTCCCTCACCGCCCGCGAGGGCGCTCTGCTCATCGTTGATGAGGTGATGACTGGATTCCGCGTGGCGCTGGGTGGCGCTACCGAACTCTATCGCCTCGACCCCGACCTGATCACGCTGGGCAAGATCGTCGGCGGCGGCCTGCCCGTCGGTGTCTTCGGCGGAAAACGCCGCTTCATGGATCTTCTTGCCCCGTTAGGGCCGGTCTATCAGGCCGGCACGCTCAGCGGTAATCCGCTGGCCATGGCCGCCGGCCTCGCCACCGTCGGCTATCTCCAGGAGCATGCCACCGAAGTCTACCCGCGGCTTGAAGCTACGTCCAAAGCTCTGGCCGAAGGCGCTGCCCGGGAAGCTGCCAGCGTCGGCATTCCGCTCACCACCAACCGCGTCGGCTCGATGTGGACCTGGTTCTTTACCCCCGGACCGGTGACCAACTACGAGCAGGCCGCAACCAGCGACACCGCCGCCTTCGGCCGCTTCCATCGCGCCATGTTGGACCGGGGTATCTGGCTCCCTCCGAGCCAGTTCGAGGCCGCATTTATCAGTACTACTCATGGAGACGCTGAGGTGCAGGCGACGATCGCCGCCGCGCGCGAGGCGCTCAAGGCCGCCCAGGCCGGATAATCTGGCCGTCACCCCCAGGCGTCCAGCGTCACAAACCGGGAGCTCTCCTTGAACCGGCCAAGCAGCATCCCCGCCGCGGTTACGGAAGGCTCGCGGTTCGCGCTCGCATCCAGATGACCGCCATCGTGCAGCACGATGTTGGCTGCCCGGCCCCGCCGTCGCAGCCGCTCGATCTTGCCTGTCAGCCGATCCGCGATCCGCTCCGCCGCAGACTCTTTCCAATCCGTGGTCATGGCATTCCACAGCACGGGCGTCAGTCCAAGCTCGCGTGCAATCTGAAACACCGCAGGCCGCCGCGCTCCGAAGGGCGGCCGGAAGTACCGCACCGGCGCGCTGGTCATCTGCTCCAGCGTCTCGCTTGTCCGCACAAGCTCCTCGCGAATGCGCTTGCCTGCGGTCCGTGCCAGGTTGGGGTGGCTCCAGGAGTGATTTCCGATCAGGTGCCCCGCCGCGGCGATCCGCCGCACCAGATCCGGCTGCGCCTGTGCCCGGCTGCCCATCATAAAAAACGTTGCCCGCGCATCGTAACGGGCCAGCGCGTCGAGCAGCCGCGGCGTCCACGCGGGGTTCGGCCCGTCGTCGAAGGTCAGCGCCAGCTCGCCCGCCCGCGCCGGTGCAACCAGCGCCTCGCCGAAGATCCGCGAACCGGGCCACAGCGCAGCATAGGCCAGTCCGCCCGCGGCCAGTCCCACAGCGCCCGTCAAGCCCAGCCCCACGTAAATCTCTGCCTGAAGAGAAGAAAGCATTGCTCTTACCAGTGTGGAGTGCCTGCCCACCTGCCCGCAAGCACAGGCGTAAATGCGGAGATTCCTGTGTGCGGTCGAACATGCCGACGATGATGGTCCTGCTGTCTCTATCTTCGCCCTGGCAATCGGGCGTATACTCGCTTTGTTCGGGCCGCATCCTGAGTTGGCGGAGCGGCACTGGAGACAGCCATGAGCTTTACGCAACTTCCCGGTAGCGCGAGTTCCTCGCCAGCCGCAACTCCTTTTCCCAAAGTCACCATGCCCGCTCTGGCTGAGATGAAGCGCCAGGGCAAGCCCATCTCCGCGCTCACCGCCTACGATTACGCCACCGCCCGCCTGGTTGACGAAGCCGGCATCGACCTGGTGCTTGTGGGCGACTCGCTGGCCATGGTGGTTCTGGGCCACGAAAACACCCTCGCCATTACGGTGGACGAGATGCTCCATCACACCCGCGCCGTGCGCCGTGCTGTTCGCCGCGCCCTGGTGGTGGCCGACATGCCTTTTGGCAGCTATCACGGCCCGGTGGCCGAAAGCGTCGCCAACGCCGTTCGCTTCGTCAAAGAGGCCGGCGCCGAAGCGGTCAAGATCGAGGGGCCGCGCGCCAGCCTGGTGCGCGCTCTCACGGATGCCGAAATTCCTGTCGTCGGCCATCTTGGTCTGACGCCGCAAAGCGTGCACCGCATGGGCGGCTACCGCGTCCAGGCGCGCACTGCTGATGCCGTGCAGCAGCTCAAGGCCGATGCGATTGCCGTGGCCGAAGCCGGCGCGGGCGCGATCGTCCTGGAAGGCGTACCGCGCGAGGCCGCCGCTGCCATCACTGCCGAGCTTGCCATTCCCACCATCGGCATCGGCGCCGGTCCCGACTGCGACGGCCAGATTCTCGTCTTCCACGACATGGTGAGCCTGACCTTCGCGCCGCCGGCCAAATTCGTGCGCCGCTACGGCGATGCCGGCGCTCTCATCCGCTCCGCCGTCGAGCACTACCGCGAAGATGTCGAGCATCGAGCCTTTCCGTCAGACGCGGAGAGCTACCATCTGCCCGAGCAGGCGCGCCAGGCGCTCGAAGCCAAACCCGATGCGGTTCCGGGCGTGCGTGTATTGCGGAAGGCGTGAAAGACTGCTGCGAAGACTGGTCTTGAAAGAGCATGACTTCGGTCGTGCCGTGAATGCCACGGAGTCTGTCGAGCTTCAGAGGCTGCGGTAAAACTCGATACGGGCACGGTCTTGACATAGGGCCCGGCTTTCAGGCGTGCCGCAGATGCCGCAAAATGATTGAGGGTTTTAAAGGCTGCGGAAAAAACGCGGCGCGAACACGGTTTTGTGTCAGGGCATGACTTCAGTCGTGCCGCCAGCGCGAAAGAAACGAAGACCGGGCTTCAGCCCCCTGCGGCAAGCCGTACCGCAGTTTCAACTTCAGCTAGAGGACACTCATGAAGATGGTTCGCACGGTTACTGAGTTGCGGGAGTGGTCGCGCGCGCTGCGCTGCGCCGCCGGGACTCGCGAGAACAACACCATCGGCTTCGTGCCCACCATGGGCGCGCTGCACGCAGGCCACGCGTCTCTGATTCGCGCCGCCGCGGCCTCGTGCGCTCACGTCGCCGTCAGCATCTTCGTCAACCCCACGCAGTTCGGCCCCAATGAGGACTACGCGCGCTATCCGCGCACCTTCGAGGCAGACTGCGCCCTGGCCGGCGCGGAAGGCGCGGACGTCATCTTCGCGCCATCGGTCGAAGAACTTTACCCGGCCGGCGGGGCGACCTTCGTCGAGGTGGAGGGCCTGAGCGATCGGCTCGACGGCGCATCCCGTCCCGGGCACTTTCGCGGCGTCGCCACGGTTGTTGCCAAGCTGCTGATCGCCGCCGAGCCCGATCGCGCCTTCTTCGGCCAGAAGGATGCGGCCCAGGTCGCCGTGCTGCGCCGCATGGTTGCGGACCTGCGCCTGGCCACGGAGTTGGTCGTCTGCCCCATCGTCCGCGACGCCGACGGCCTGGCTCTCAGCTCGCGCAATACCTATCTCAGCCCAACCGAGCGCGTGCGGGCGCTCACGCTTAGCCGCGCTATCCGTCGCGTCGAGGAACTGGTCGCGCAGGGCGAGCGCGGTTCTGCACCGCTGATCGCCGCCGCCCGCCGGGTCTTCGCCGCCGAGCCCTCCATCCTCGTGGACTACATCACGCTTGTCGATTGGGCAACACTGGAGCCAGTCGAAACAGCCACTCCCGGCACGCTCTTTGCTGTTGCTGCATGGGCAGGTTCAACTCGGCTGATCGACAACACGGTTTTGCGCTGAATAGAGGCGGCCCGAAGCGCGCATCCTCGGCCAGCCCATTGAGCGCGTTCGCCTCGCCAGCGTCTTTGCGCTCGCGGGGAAGAAAATTGCCCAGGCGGCGAGGTCGTTACAATCAACGCATGAGCAGAACAGCGATTGCGACAGACCAGGCCCCAGCGGCCATCGGCCCGTATTCTCAGGCCATTCGTGTGGGGAACCTCGTATTCACCGCGGGCCAGATCCCGCTGGACCCGGCCACGCAAAAGGTGGTTGCGCCCGGCATCGCGGAGCAGACCTGGCGCGTGATGGAAAACCTGAAGGCCATTCTGGAGGCTGCCGGAACCAACTTCGAAAGGGTGGTCAAGACCACTGTATTCCTGCGCGACTTCAACGATTTTGCGGCGATGAATGCCGTTTACTCCAAATACATGGAGCGGGACGGCGAAGCGCCACCGGCGCGCACCACCGTCGGAGTCTCGCATCTGCCCAAGGATGCGCTGGTAGAGATCGAGATGATCGCGGAGGTCTAAATCTGAATTTTCGGGCGGAGTTCCCAAGGCGCCCAATGGCAGATTGCAGAGATTCCAGGCAAGATCATCGAGGAGGTCACGATGAGCAGCAAGGCGGAGAAAATCGTCCGCTCCGATGCGGAGTGGAGAGCCGCGCTCTCGCCGGAGCAGCACCGGGTTCTGCGGGAAAAGGGAACCGAGAGGCCGTTTACTGGAGCCCTTACCGAGAATCACGAGACCGGAAACTACCACTGCGCAGGCTGTGGGGCGCTGCTGTTCCTTTCCGGCGCCAAGTTCGATTCCGGCTGCGGATGGCCCAGCTTCATGCTGCCCGCGGAGTCGGAGGCCGTGGAGGAGCACGAAGATCGCAGCTTTGGGATGAGGCGCATCGAGGTAACCTGCGCGCGCTGCGGCGGGCATCTCGGCCACGTCTTTCCGGACGGACCGCCACCGACGGGGCTTCGCTATTGCATCAACTCCGCCGCGCTGACCTTTACCCGCCAGAAGGCGTAAACCTTGCGGCTGCGGCCGGGCACAACAAAACCCCGTCCGTGTAGAACGGGGTTTGCGCCGCTCCTCGACCCTTTTAAGCTGTTGAGTAACTGCGCTTTATGCCTTGGCGATCTTGCCGCTCTTGATGCAGCTCGTGCAGACGCGCAGACGCTTGGGCGCGCCGTTGATCAGGGCCTTCACCACCTGCAGATTCACTTCCCAGCGGCGGCGAGTGACGTTGTGCGCGTGAGAGATGTTGTTGCCGAACTGCGGCCCCTTGCCGCAGATGTCGCATACCTTTGCCATCGTTCTACTCCAATTGATCCACTATTTTGCGGCGCCGGAACGGATGGAAAGGCGCACAAGGACACACCCACCTTCGGCTTGCCGAATCTTCAGTATACCGGAACCGGCGGCCCGGCAAAAGGCGCCCCGGGTTTTGCTTTCGCCTACTGTCTCCCGAAGCGGACGACAAAACCGGTGGTAAATCCGAGGCTGTTCTGCATGGACGAGCCGAAGCCGGTGGCGAAGTAATCGCCTCCCAGGCGCCAGGCAAAGCCGGGGCTGATATTGTACTCGCCCAGCAGGCTGGCATTGATGGCGTAGGTATAGCCATTCGGGTAAAGGCCCAGCGCCGTGCTGCCGAAACCGTTGGTGTCGCCAGAGAAATTGCCATGAGCAATTCCGGCCATAACGCGGCCAGAGACGGAATATTTCGGCTGAAGGTAGAAGCGGTAAGTAGGCCCGAAAAGTCCGGAGTATACGCTGATGGCCGGCAGGGTAAGAGACGCAAAGTTGAGGCCCACGTAGGGGGTGCCGTAGTAGCCGCGGGCATTGGCGGTGAACCCCAGGCGCTCACTGTAATAGCGGGTGATCGCAGTGTCCCATCCATAAAGATTTACGCGCTGGCGCGACGGCCCAGGGGTAAAGCGCAGGAAATCCATGGTCAGGTTGGTTTCGTAGAGGTGGTCGTAAGTCTGATGAATGGCGGCTGCGCGGCGTTGCAGGCGGCGCGCCCGGATGCGAGCCTGCACGGTCAATTCGCCAGGCGTCAGTTGCGGCGTCTGTTGCGCTTGGCCCTGGCCCTGATTCTGGGCCGAAGTCGCTGCCGGATTTTGTGCTGGGGTTGACGAAGAACTGCTGGGGCTTTGAGCCAGCGCGGCGTACGAGGCTGGCAATCCCAGCGCCAGCAGAAGCGCAAGACGTCGAAAAGAGTGCATCAGGTTCGAGTTTCCTCCACGGGAGTACGGAAGCACGCAACAAAAGACAACAACGCTTCCCCCATTAGCTATTAAATCATTTGGGGCGAGGGTTGTGTGTGACTGGCTGCCGATTAGACTCCAGATGGGATCGAATGGGTGGCTGGGACGCCCCGGCGGACTGGATGAATCAGCCGGTTCGCGGGCGCCGATCGAGGGCCCCGCGCCTTGGCGAATATCCAAAATCTGGTCACCGGTCATCGCCAAACACGGAAGGATGGGGAAATGCAGTAGGATGAGTCAACGGAGGTTGCATCAAAATTATGGGTCGCTTTTTGCTGGGAATCATCGTGGGCATTGTGCTCATTCCCCTTGTCGTGCTCGGCTGGTTAAAGTTTGGCCACCCGCCGGTAGCTGTCGCTGATCCGCCTCTGCCGATGGAGAGGCAAATTACCCACATTGCGCTGCACGCACGCATCAACAGCGAGATGATTCACACGCCGCCCATCCAGCCCACTGACGATAATCTGCTGGCTGGCGCCCAAATCTACCACGACCAGTGCGCGGTGTGCCACGGTTCTCAAGGCAAGCCCTCGCCCCTGGGCCCGCACTTGTTTCCCCATGCCCCGCAGCTTTGGGAGAAACACCACAACGGCAACGTCGTGGGCGTAAGCGACGATCCGCCGGGGGCAACCTACTGGAAGGTGGCCAACGGCATCCGGCTCACGGGCATGCCCGCTTTCAACCGCATCCTGAATGACGACCAGATGTGGCAGGTGAGCCTCCTGCTGGCGAATGCCGACAAGCCGCTCTCGCCCGCCGCTCTAAGCATTGTGCGCGATGAGCCGCCACCAGCCCCGGTAGCCGCCGCGCCCGCGAAAATGAAGAGGAAGAGATAGTAGCTTTGGTAGTTGCCAGCGAACACAGGGCCGGATTTATCCGGCCCTCTTCATTCGCCGCCCGATCCAGCCGGTGACGGCGGCCGCAGGAGTGTACCCATGAGCCTGCTCGCTTTACTACGCAAGGGACTTGGCTACATGCTCATGTGCATGGGCGCTTCCAGTCCCGATACGACGAAGAAGAAACCCAGCCCGAAGCCTGCGGCGAAACCGGGTTCCGGACTGTAACCTGCACAGGCTGCAAAAAAACTGCTCAGGAAGTGGACACACAAAGAATTCTCAGCCTGCGCGGAGGGCTCTTCTTGTCGAAGACCTTCTGAAGCGAGCCGACGCAGCAGCCCTACGCCGCTGCGATCAGCTGCGCGAGCTGGTTCTGCTCCGGGATTGACTCCGCGCCAATGGTGAAGGCGTCGAGCGCATCCGTCCCGAGCGCAAAGCGGATTGCCTCGCCGGGCCGGTCGCGCAGAGCGCCCTGGCCCAGGATCTTCATGCCAATCACGCCCTTGCCCTGCGCCTTCATTTGCTTGAGCACCCCGGCCACGGTTTCGGGATCGGAGTCCATGTAGCGGCCAAGGGGATTCAGCCGCGCCAGATCGACCTCGACCCACGGCGAAGCTGCCGCGGCCCGCAGCGCCTGGATGGTGTGGCAGGAGCAGCCGTGGGCGCGGATGATGCCCTTCTCTTTGGCCTCGGAAAGCACGTCCATCACTGGGCGGTAGCGCGTGGTCCAGTCGGCCTCCGTCAGCACGTGCATCAACACAATGTCGATCGTGTCCACGCCGAGTTCCTTGCGGAAGCGGTCCAGATCGGCGCGCACGCCGGCGGCAGTGCGGTTGTCCGTCTTGGTGAGCACGGTCACCTTATCGCGCGGCAATTGCTTGAGCGCGGCGGCCACGCCGAAGTGGCTGCCATAGGCGTCGGCGGTGTCAAAAAAGCGCAGGCCGTTCTCGTGGTACCCGTTGAGCAGCAGATTGACAAAGGCCGTTTCTCCCAGCCGGGTCTGGTCGGAATGGCCGTGACCGCCGATGGTTCCCGTGCCCATGGCCAGGCGGCTGGTGCGAATGCCGGTGTTGCCGAGGACGATCTCATCGTGGGCGCTGAACTTGTGGGGCAACGGATCGGCATCGAGCCAGGCGGTGGGAGCAGCATGCGCGGCGGCGCTCGAGAGCCACGCAGCCCCGACGGCCTGGGCTGAACGGCGGAGGAATTCTCTTCTCAACATGACGTACTCTCCTTTGCCCCTACCATACACAGGTGCTCATAGCAGAGAAAAGTGATTTTTTCGGCATCGGGAAAGACCCAGGCAAGCGATTCCATATCTGGTATGCGTCCAGAGCCTGTCTTCACGCACACATCTTCCAGCAGGGCAGAAGGCTACTCATGCTGAAAGCGAGCCCCATCACTTCCGGGCATTCGCCTCTTCGGCACATACGTTCTGGGATCGGTTTTTTCAGATGCCTCAATGGCGGATCGAGGATTGGTCAGGCTTCTCCTGCCAGCGGGGAAGCTCCTTTGGAGTCGAGAGAGGCTGACTCATCCATCGCCAGAACGCCCGGCGGCCTCCGCGGCGATAGGCGCCTGCCAGATTTCTATCCGAAAAGTTACCAGTTGACCTCATCCCAAGTTCAGGTAAGCGCTGCCAAAACTCATAAAAATAATAGGAAACCACTGCAAACCTTACGTATGAAGGCGCGTCAAAGGCGGATAAGACTAGCAGACACATGGCGCTGTTAGCCCGATGAATAGATGTTGATACGTAGACATTTATAAACCGGGCCCAGATGCGCGTACGCCTGCCATTCCGCGAGGAAATCATTCCTTCCGGACGTTGCGGGAGGGGGTGGCGTGCAGGCGTGCGGAATGTAAGGCGGTCGGGAAGCTGTCGAACCCGGCTGCGCAAGACCGTCGCGTCAACCGTTCTTCGGGAGGAAAGACTCGAATGAAGGACTTAGCCAGTTGTCTGACGCGCACCTTCCGCAAGCCGAAGGTGCCCTTTTTTGCGGTCATCGCCGCCCTGGGGCTGGCGATGTACTGTATGAGCGCCGTAGCTCAAAGCGGCGCCGGCTCCATCCAGGGAACCGTGGAAGATTCAACCCGTGCTGTTATACCGGGAGCGAGCATTCGCGTGGTCAACATGGCCACGGGAGTAGCAGCTACCGCAACATCCAATGAAGTTGGTTTCTATCAGGTGCCGGGACTGTTTACAGGAAGCTATGAGGTAACGGTTACCGCGCCTAACATGAGTAGCTACCGGGCGACGGTCCAGCTTCAGGTGGCGCAGGCGGCTATCGTCAACCCCACCCTGAGTGCTGGGGCTGTAACGCAACAGGTGGAAGTGGCCGCGAGTATCGTGCAGTTGACCACCACCGACAACGGCACCATCAGCTCAACGCTCGAAGCCAACCGCATTAACCAGTTGCCGATGAACGGACGCATGCTGCTGACGTTGACCGGTTTGACCACGCCAGGCCTGGAGGGGACCGGCCAGCGCGCCAACGGCCTGATGCCAGAAGCGCTGGAATATGTGCAGGACGGCGCGCCGCTCACCAACCGCAACTTCGGCGGCGTGGGGAACTCGACGCAGGCCCAGCTGCCCGATCCTGATGCCGTGCAGGAAGTCCGCATGGAAACCACCAACACCAGCGCCATGTACTCCGCGCCGGCTACGGGCCTCATTACCACAAAATCGGGCACCAACTCGATTCACGGCTCGTTCTTTGAGACTGCGCGCAACAATGCGGTCGGCATCGCCAAGGGCCGTCAGAACCCCTATAACTATGCCGCGCCACACCTGGTGCGCAATGAGTTCGGCGCCTCGGCGGGCGGGCCGATCGTCATCCCGGGAGCGTACAACGGCAGGGACAAGAGCTTCTGGTTCTTCGCCTATGAGCGCTACTCGCTGGCCGCCACCACCAATGACCTCACCACCGTACCAACAAACGCAATGCGGGCCGGTGATTGGAGTGGATTGACCGACGCCAGCGGTGTGCCATTGCAGTTGTACGATCCGGCGACAACCACCTATAATCCGGCCGGCGGTCCCAACGGCAGTTGGCCTCGCCAGGCGTTCGTAAACAACCAGATTCCGATCGGCCGTCTCTCGCCCGCAACCAAGCAGCTCTACGCCATCACGCCTACGCAAACCTCCAACGACAACCCGATGGTGACGAGCAACTTTATCTCACCCAACGCGCAATGGGTGCCGATTCCGACAATGACTTTCCGTCTCGACCAAAGCTTCAACGAGACCAACAAGGCGTATCTGCGGTTTACCGACAACATTCAGACCAACCGGGCGTTGCGCAACTACCCGAATCCCACTCCGGCCACTATCGCGTACGGTAATTTTCCCTTCTGCGCGGACGATTGCCAGAACATCAACATCGCCACCTTCAGCAGCGCTCTTGGTTACACGCACGTCTTCTCGCCGGCCTTCTTCTCGGAGACCATCTACAGCATGATGTGGTTTAACCAGTATGTGGGCGGCGGCGGCAACGTGAATCTGAACTACGAGAGTATGCTGGGGCTGCCCAACAACTTCGGCCAGACCGGCTTCCCGAACATCGGTTCATCATCGAGCCCGGGATCCAAGGCGGTAACGACCCTGATCAAGCCGTATGGCGGCACGATGTACAACTACCAGGAAGCGCAGATCATCTTCAACCTGGACCAGAACTTCACGAAGACAGTTGGCAAGCACCAGATGCAGTTCGGCGGCCGCTGGCGCCACGAGCGGTTCATGTACCTGCCCGACCGGTCTTCAGACCAGGTCAGCTTTGGTCAATATGCGACAGCGCTCGAAGATCCCACCTCGGGCACGAACTACAGCGCCACGCCGCATACGGGCGGCACGGATGCCGATTTCTTCCTCGGCGCCGCATCACAATACTCGATCAATCTGCAGCCGCCAAGAGTCCACTACCATGACATGGAGTTCGACGGCTACTTCCAGGACAACTACCACGTCAGCAGAAATCTGGTTGTCAACCTTGGCCTGCGCTACGAAAACCATCCCGGCGCGTGGACAAAGTACGGACTCACAGAGGCCTTCGACCTCAAGAACAGAGCCCAGGTGCTGCAGTATCCATTGTCCTACTACATCGCCCGCGGCTATACGACCCAGGCCATCGTCACCAACCTGCAAAACCTTGGTGTCGTATTCGAGACCCCGCAGCAGGCCGGATTTCCGACCAAGATGATCCGGAACTATCCGTGGAACTTCAGCCCGCGCGTTGGCCTGGCCTACCAGCCCTTCGGCGGCAAATATGGCACCGTGATCCGTGGCGCGTATGGGCGGTACATCTATCCCGTCCCGGTGCGCAACTCGATCCGCAACACAACCACCGGCGTGCCTTTTGTAGCGAATTACTATCAGAGCTATGTATCGGCGGCCCAGTCGCCGGATAGCCTGCCGAACTATCTGCTGCGTACGCCGCAGGCAATCATCATGGGGCAGAACAGCAGCAACCAGGTAAACAGCGCCACAACCAACTCCATCCTGCCGGGATTTAACCTCTGGGCGCTGGCGCCCAACCAGGCGCCCGATTTCGTGACCCAGATGAACTTCACCGTCGAGCAGCCGCTGAAGGGCAACTCGGCGCTCCGGCTCACCTGGCTGTGGAGTCACGGCACCAACCTGGACCACTACTACTACTTCAACCAGCATCCCTCGAACTACGTCTGGGAGATGATGACCGGAACTGTTCCACCCACCGGCGGAGCGTCCGCGATCGGCACGCCTCAGTATGCCGCTACCGGCACCGGCCCTTATGACAAGATCATCTATGGCGGCGGGATGAACTGGGATTCGAAGGATGGCTGGTCCAACGACAACGCTTTACAAGTCAACTACCAGCGGCTTTTTCATCGCGGAATTGCATATCAGGTCAGCTATATCTGGTCCAAGCCCTTCAGGATGGGCGGCAACTACTTCCGCGACGCCAATGTCTACAATAAGGACTCCTATTTCGGCAATGCGGGCGGAATAGGAGTGATGACCTCGCCGTACGGCACGGTCACGACGCCAACGCTGCCCCCGCCGCAGCCGAGTGGTATAGCCCCCTACGCCAACTGGCATGCAATGAATAAGTATGCCGGTTATATCGTTGACACCGCCATACCAAAACAGCACATCCTGGCCAATGGAATCGTGGATATGCCCTTCGGGCGCGGCAAGCGTTTCGCGAGCAATGCCAACGCATTCCTGAATCAGGTAATCGGCGGATTCCAGGTTGCCGGCAGCGGAAGCGTCGTTTCACAAAGCTTCTACCCTGCGGCCAGCAATTGGGGAGCGATCAATCCGATCCATACGTACAAACAAGGCAAGAAGCAGATCACTGACTGCCGCAGCGGCGTTTGCCACCCGGCATACATGTGGTTCAACGGCTACATTCCGCCGGGACTGATCAATGCTTCCACGAAGGGAGTCAGCGGTCTCCCGTCTGGCTATGCGGCCTATGCCAGCCCCATCGACACAACGGTGGGCACGGCCAATTACAACACCAACCGGGTGAACGTAAAGCTGAACAGTGGCGAAACGGTCCTGGTGGATTATTCGCCGGGCCCCGTGGGCGCGCACCCTTATTCGCACACAAACCTCAACGGGCCAATGAACTATACGGTTGATCTCTCGGTATTCAAGGTCTTTCCGATTACGGAAAGGATGAATCTGAGGGTGAACGTGGATGCTTTCAACGCCTTCAACGTGCAGGGATTCAACAACCCGAACACCACCGACGGCGTACAGCAGATCGCTCCGGGCGTGGGAGTGGCGAGTTCCTACAATACCCCGCGCCAACTGCAGTTCACCATGCGGTTCACCTTCTAAAGATCAACGCGAGCACAAGAAGCAATCAGCCTCGGCCGGGCAACTGGCCGGGGCTGATCTTTTTGTAAGTCTTCGGGCGTGCTCGACTCCGGCAGCCCCTTTTCCTCAACCTGCTCTGCGCTGCGGCCGTTCGCGGAATTCTTCTCGCGGGGCGAATAGAAGGTCCTCGATCTTCGGATAACGGCTCACAGTTTCCAAAGCCCCCCGTACAATGGACAAAGGGAGCGCGAACCCCGAGCGATGGCGGACCAAGAGCAGACACAGCCGGCAAAATCCGATACGCGGCAGGTAGTACGCAAGACCGACGAGGATCCGGTCGGCAAGGTCTACGACGGCCGGCTCGTCAAGCGCCTTGGGCACTACGTAAAGCCCTACTGGGTCCAGGCCACCATCTCCGCCGTGGCGGTTTCCCTGAAATCTCTCTGCGACGTCACCGGTCCGTATCTCGTCAAGGTGGCGATTGACCGCTATCTGACCGGCACGCCTGGGCCGGCAACGAATTGGCTCACCCGCCACCTGCCCACCAACCCCTATGACGGTATTACCCGGCTGGCCACCATCTATCTGGGCGCGCTGCTGATCTCATATCTCTTCGAGTTCATCCAGACCTACCTGATGCAGTGGACCGGCCAGAAGATCATGTTCGATCTTCGCCGCGACATCTTCCGGCACATGCAGCAACTGCACATCGGCTTCTTCGACGTGCACGCCGTGGGCCGGCTGGTCACGCGCCTCACCTCCGACGTGGACGCCATCAACGACATGTTCACAGCCGGCGTGCTGGCGATTGTCGATGACTGCTTCAACCTCACTGTGATGGCCGCCGTCATGCTCGCCATCAACTGGTGGCTGGCGCTGCTGGCCTTCGCCGTGCTGCCGTTGATCCTGATCGTGACGCGCATCTTCCGCGACCATGTGCGCGAGAGCTACCGGCGGGTACGCGCCGCCATCGCCCGTATCAACAGCTTTACCCAGGAACACATCAGCGGTATGAGCGTGGTGCAGCTCTTCAACCGCGAGGAGCGCGCCTACAAGGATTTCGAGGCCGTCAACGAGCAGCACATGATCGCCTTCAAAGACACGATCCTGGCCTATGCGCTCTATTACCCGGCCGTCGAGCTGCTTTCGTCGATCGCCATCTCGCTGGTGGTGTGGCGGGGCGGATTCAGCGCCATCGCGCATGGCGTGGTCACCATCGGCGTTCTGGCCATGTTCATCCAGTACTCGCAGCGTTTCTGGCGCCCGATCCAGGATCTGAGCGACAAGTACAACATCCTTCAGGCCGCCATGGCCGCCTGCGAGCGCATCTTCAAGCTGCTCGATACGCCCCCGGAGATCGTGAATCCGGCGCATCCCAAAGAAGGCGACGGCTCAAACCGCATCGAGTTCCGCCACGTTTGGTTCACCTACCAGAAGCTGACCGAGGAGCAGAAGGCCGCCATCGCGCGCGCCGAAGAGAGTGAATCACCCGAGGCGGCAATGGCCGCACTGCCTGGCGTCGAGTGGATTCTCAGGGACGTCTCCTTCACCATCGAGCCCGGCCAGACGGTAGCCATCGTGGGCCACACTGGCGCGGGCAAGACGACGCTCACCAGCCTCATCATGCGCTTTTATGACGTGACTACCGGCCAGATCCTGCTGGACGGAGTGGACCTGCGCGAGCATGACCTGACCGCGCTCCGCCGCCACTTCGCCGTCGTCCTGCAAGACCCATTCCTCTTTACCGGCACCATCGCTGAAAACATCCGCATGGGCCGTGAGGACATCAGCGACGCGACGCTTGGCATGGCCGCGCGCGACGTGAACGTAATTGACTTTATCGAGAGCCTGCCCGGCGGCTTTGACGAACCTGTGCGCGAGCGTGGCAACTCGCTCTCGACCGGCCAGAAACAGCTCATCAACTTCGCCCGAGCTTTAGCCTACAATCCGCGCATTCTCATCCTCGACGAGGCTACCTCCAGCGTCGACACGGACACTGAGTTGCGCATCCGCTCTGCGCTGGAGCGGATGGTCGAGGGCCGCACCAGCGTCCTGATCGCGCACCGGCTCTCAACCGTGCAGCGCGCCGACACTATCCTGGTCATGCATCGGGGCCAGTTGCGCGAGATGGGCTCGCACCAGGAACTGCTGGCACAGCGTGGCCTCTACTGGAAGCTCTACCAGCTCCAGTACAAGGACCAGGAACTCGGCGCCGCTCCGGCTCCTTCGCGCCTGTCCTCCGCTCCGTCAGCGGTATGATCTGCGGGCCGGCAAGTTCATCGCCGGCCCATTCCTTTCCAGGTTGCCGCCTTGCGGCCTACAAAACCAGCCCCGGCCCATACGGCGACATGGCCACCGTGATGTAGCTGTTGAAGATCTGGTCATTGTGCTTCTGTGCAAACTCCCACATCTTGGCGAGCAGATCGCGGCGTGCCGCATCCAGCGTATCCGGAAGTGGCGGCCAGGCGGATCGCTCTGTCGTGGCCTCGCCCGCGCCGCGCATGGTCGAGGCGCGCGCGGCGGAGAGATCAGGAAACGCGAGATTCTTCGTCTCATGCGGATCGGCGCGCAGATCGTACAGCTCGTCGTAGTCGAAACCGTTGTAGACGTACTTATAGTCCCGCGTCATCACGATGCGCTGCGTGTAATACAGCTCCACCCCGTTCATCTGCGTGAACACGGCGTCGCGCCATTGCGGCTGTGGATCGTTGCGCAGCCACGGCATCAGGCTCATCCCCGAGATGCGCGGAGATACCGGGGCCCGCGCCGCCTCCAGAATGGTGGGCGCGAAATCAGTGGTGGAGACAAACGCATCCAGGCGGCGGCCGGGTGCCTGGATGCCTTTGGGCCAGCGCATCACGCACGGAATGTTATAGGCTTCCCGGAAGCTCGGCACGCCCTTGGCCCAAAGCCCATGCGCGCCGGCATAATCGCCGTGATCCGCGCAGTAAATCACCAGCGTGTTCTCCGCCTGGCCCGTTTTTTCCAGCGCATCCAGCATCATTCCGAAGAACGCATCCTGCATTGTCAGCAGAGCGAAATAGTGCGCAATGGTCTTCTTTACCTCGTCATCGCTCAACTGCTGCCAGTACTGGTACCGCATGCGCTGATAGATGCGCGGCTTGTCGTCCATGGTGTCGCGGAAGTTCGCGGGCAGCTCGATCTTCCGCCAGTCGTACATGTCGATAAACTGCTGCGGCGGATGGTACAGATCGTGGCCGCCATTATTCGACACCATGATGCACCAGGGCTTACCGCCGGCCGCCATTTTCTCGATGCCGGTGATGCCGTCGCGCACCACATGGTAATCCCACAGGCTCTCGTAACTCCCCGGCCGCACTCCGTAGAGCTGCGTATCGCCCCATCCTGGCCGCTTCACCTGGCCGGGCTTGCGCGGCGTGGGGTTTTCGTACTGGTTATGGGCGGGCTGCCAGAAGCTCGACTGGTGATCCCTTCCGAGCGGCGCATTTACGGCATGCAGTCGCTCGTTCAGCAGCGTCCAGCCCACGTCTTCCGGCCGCAGCGTATGCCCCACATGCCACTTGCCGGAGTAGCCCAGCGCGTAGCCGGCCTCGCGCAGCGTCTGGCTGAAGTACGGCAGTCCCGGATACGGATTGAAGTGGATCGCCGTGTCGGTATCCACGTTGTTGAAGACCCCGTGCTCGCTCGGATACAGCCCCGTCTGGAACGAGGCCCGCGACGGACAACAGTGCGGCGCCGGGCAGAAGGCATGGGTGAACGTCACGCCCTGCTTTTCGAATCGATCCAGATTGGGGGTATGGCATTGGCTTTCCGGCAGCACGGTGGTGCCCTGCTGCTGGTCTGGCATAAAGATCAAAATGTTGGGTCTGGCGTTGTCCTGCGTTTGTCCCGTGCTCTGCCGAGCGTCCGCCGCCTGCGCGCCCAGCGTCCCTGCGGCAGCCACTGCCGCAGCCTGTGTAAGAAACTCTCGTCTATTGATCATCTACCCTCCGTCTTCGAGCATTCTTCAGCATCTTACGCTCTCAGACGCACATCGGCGCAGAGCGCAAGGCGGCCTGCAAGAGGCTGGCAGGGCCCCAAAAAGGACGCCAGCCCTTCGCGAGCTACTTCAGGAAAACATCGGCCGCTCTTTCGGCTTTCAGGCCGGTCGCAGTCAGATGGCCGTCGGCCGTGTCTGCCAGAAATAGCTGACCGTCCTTCCACACCAGCAGTCGATGCGCATCCGCCCACCCGATCAGCGTGGTGTTGGCCAAGCTGATTCGAGGCTTCTGCAAGTCTTCCACCGACACATCTTCAACTCGCGGCAGTTCCAGGAGCGCTGCCTGAATCTGGCGCAACTCTTCCGGGTTGGTCTTGCCCTGGTCAGCCAAGCGGATCGGCTGCCCGGCCTTGGAGGTCGCCGAAATGGTGTAAGCGATCTCGGCACCGCCGGGAGAAAAGTGGGCGTTGGAGGTAAAAAAGCTGACGTCATAGTCCTGATTGTAGAACCGCCCCCACTCGTCGAAGAGCTTCGCGCGCGCACCATTACGAACAAGGAAGGTCAGGTCGCTGCTTTCGTTCACCCACCCGCAGCAACTGCTGTCGGGAGTCGCGTCGAGGTAGCTGGTGCCGTTATCGAGGGCATCCAGAATCTGGGAGGCAGGGACCGCAAGTTTGCTCGACTTCCAACCCTCACCTGCCTCCTGATACAGGTCTGTTGCGATCTCCGTTTCGAAGAGCTGACCAGGGATGAATCGCGTCAGGAAAAAGAAGCCGGTCACGCCGGTATCCGGTGTCCAGGCACGTATCTCGGGGCAGGTTTCCTCGCATGCCCCCGTATCGCATTTACACTGCGGAAAATCGACGTGCGTCAGGGTGCGCGCATCGCGGCCGTCCGCGCCTGTCGTCCAGCATAGGAACTCGCCCGTCCGCGAGAGATCGCCGTCATTCTCCCGCTGGACTACCCGCATCCGGTTCTGGAACCAGAAGAGGCTCTGCCCGTCCGCGCTGAACGCCAGCTGCGGCCTCTCGAAATTTGTCATCACCTGCGCGCCCGCAGCGCCTTGTCCGTTGGCAGGAGCAGCAGGGGGCGCGGCCATCTCGCTTACGCTGCGCAGCTCCCATGGGAGGGTCCGCTCGCTTCCCAGACGCAGGTCCCACACGTGCAGTCGTGGCACTCCCCCCGTACTGAGATAGATCGCAAGGCCGCTCCTGCTGATGGCCAGTATGTTTTCAGGCCGCTCGCGGGCGGCAGGCGGCAGCGGCACGCTCCGCATCCGCAAGCGAAAGTCCGCAAGGCCGTAAGCGGACAGCCTGCCGTCGCTTCCCAGGATCCAAATCGTACCACTGCCGCCCGGCATGGCGAAGGGGACCGCCGCGGCAGCGGTCTGCGCGGGAAGAGGCGCAAATACCAAAGTGCAAAACGTGAGGAGAAGCCCGGTCATCCGAAGCATGGGATACCTTATACCACGATCAGGAACGGCGTCAGCCCAAACCCGTCGCGTCCTATAGACCCAACACAGAGACATTCCGTCTTTGGCCCTGGGTCAGAGCATGGCTTCAGCCGCTCCGTTAACATCGCATATTCAGGAAGTCCTTCGCCTCTAAAACAGTGCTGTATTCGGAATGGGACGCTTGTTCAAAGCTTCCCTGGCAGGTGCTGCATACAGCCGTTTTGTAACAGTCCCCCGCCGGTGTTCCCGGCTCACTCTGGAGGAAACGCGTGCCTGCGATAGACACCCCTCAATACATCCCGTCTCGGGACTCTAAGGCATTTCAGGCGGAGATTGAGCAAAAGGAGCTCAAATCGCCTTCACATCTGACCCCGCCCAAAACGGTGGTAAGCCTGTGGCACCCGCTGTTCGCTGCCCGCTGCCCGCTGTTTGTTATTCGCTGTCTGCAGCCTGCTGCCCGCCGTTCCCGGATCCCTGTTCCCTGTTCTCTCGCTCCCTGTGTTTCAATAGAACAGATGGCAACTCCCCGGAGATCGACGCTGCGCGGGCGCTGGAAGGCAGCTACGCGCAAGGTGCGCGAGGTGGCGCTGGTGGCGCGGGCGCTGGCGTTTACCGGCCATCCGGTGATGGCGCAGATCATCCCGATGCGCTTCTGTAACCTCTCCTGCGCCTACTGCAACGAGTACGACAAGGTCTCTGAGCCGGTCCCACTGGATGAGATGTACCGGCGCATCGACCACCTGGGCCGCCTGGGGACAAGCATCATCACCATCAGCGGCGGCGAGCCGCTGACGCATCCGCTGCTCGACGACATCATCCGCCGTATGCGCCGCACCGGCGCCATGGCCGGCATGATCACCAACGGCTACCTGCTGAACCAGGAGCGCATCGAGCGCCTGAATCAAGCCGGCCTCGACCACATGCAGATCTCCATCGACAACCTGGAGCCGGACGACGTCTCGAAGAAGAGCCTCAAGGTGCTCGACAAGAAGCTCCAGATGCTGGCCGAGTACGCCGAGTTCCACGTGAACATCAACTCGGTGGTGGGCGGCGGGATCAAGAACCCCAACGACGCGCTGGTGATTGGCCGCCGCGCGCTGGAACTGGGCTTTACTTCGACCATCGGCATTATTCACGACGGCGACGGCCAACTGAAGCCGCTGAAGTCGAAAGAGGCGCAAGTGTACTTTGAGATGCGCAAGCTGCGCAAGACCAACTACTCGCGCTTCAACCAGTTTCAGGAGGCGATCGCGCAGGGCCGCCCCAACGTCTGGCGGTGCCGTGCCGGCTCGCGCTATCTCTATATCTGCGAGGATGGGCTGGTGCACTACTGCTCGCAGCAGCGCGGCTTTCCCGGCAGGCCGCTGGCCGAATATACCAAGCACGACCTGAAGCGCGAATTCCGGACGGCCAAATCCTGCGCCCCGAACTGCACCATCAGCTGCGTTCACCAGATCAGCCACATTGACCACTGGCGCGCGCCGCAGAACCGGGTGATCTTCCCGCCCCGGGGCCACGGCGACAACCCTCCGGAGCTGGTGCAGATTCAGACCGAGAATTGAGCAGCCTGCGCACCCGGCAGAAACATCAACGGCGCGTTCCTCGGTCGAGGGCGCGCCGTTTTGCTTTCGCAGTGTGGGGCGGTTACTTGTGAGCAACCCTGCTGGTATGGGCAGCCGACTGCGTATCCGCAAGCGCGCGGTCAATAATCTGGTAAAGCTGCGTCCTCCAACTCACCACTTCGATGTAGGGCGGGCCCTTGGAGCCGCGGGTGACAATCCAGATGGTCGGTGTGTGCTGGATGCCGATGCGCTGGCCCAGGGCATAGTCGGCTTTAACTTCATCAGCCAGCTTGCCCTGCGGATCGATGGCGAACGGAAGGGCGATACCGTGGCTTTGCGCGAAGTTTTGCGTGAACTTGAGAAGGTCCGGACGGGTCTCGATGGACATCTGATGGGCGAAGACCGAGTCGCGGTACTCGTTGCCGAGATCCTTGCTCTTCAAGTCAAACCAGCGGGCATTGACGGCTGCCTGAAAGCTCCAGTTATGAAAGGGCAGCGGAAAGTCATGGCGGATCCAGGGAATGTGGTATTTCGCCGCCGCTGCCTTGAGTACCGGGTTGGCCGCGGCGCAGTCCGGGCACTCCAGGTCGTCGAATTCGACGATGGCCACGCGTGCTCCCACGGGCGGGTGCAGGGCGGTGGCATCGTGGACCGGTGTAGTGGCCTGGTCGCCCAACTGGGCGTGGGCCGTGGCGGCTGTCAGAAGCAGTGCTGCGGCAGCCAGGCTCAGGAATAAACCTGCGCGGCGGCGGTTCCAGTGAAATAGGGAAAGATGGTTGAAACGGGACATAGAAATTGGACAGCTCCCTGAAATCATTGTAACGGTAGAGGAATGCGCAGAGTAGGCTAACGGCGGTCACGGCGGCGGGCCGCTATCCATTCACGCCACTTGTAGTCGGCGAAGAGCAAGGCCAGGACCACGATGGCGGCGAGGATGCCGAGGAAGATTTTCATGGCGCTTTCAGAATCGCACGAAGAGCCGGCGGCCGGGAGATGGCTAACCGAAGCGCAAACCAGGTGCTGGCGTTTGACGCGCCGGGTTGGGGGAAATAGGTTGGAAGAGAATGGGCGACAGTCCGAGCGGCCCTAGAAAAAGGAGACTGGATGCAATTCAGGCATTTTTCCCGGATGTGGAAGTGCTTTTTAGTCCTGGCGCTGGCGGGCGCAACCCTGTGTCCTGCGCAGGTCCAGCAAAGTGCGGAGTCATATCTTCCTTATCTGCACCGGTTCGAAAAGGAGATCACCACCAAGGTACTGCCGAACGGGCTGACGCTGATCATCTGCGACCGGCCGGAGGCTCCCGTGTTCAGCTACACGACTTTTGTGGATGCCGGCGATGTGAATGATCCGTCGGGCGAGAGCGGGCTGGCGCACATGTTCGAGCATCTGGCCTTCAAGGGAACGACCCAGATCGGCACCACGAACTGGCCGGCGGAAAAGATTGCGCTGGCCAAGGTTGAAGCGGCCGAGAATGCCTATGAGGCCGAGTATCTGAAGCCGGTGGGACGCAATCCCCAGAAACTTGCGGATCTGCAGAAGGCCTTTCTCGCGGCCCAGGCTGAAGCGGAGAAGTATGTCATCCCCAACCAGTTTACTGAGGTTGCGGAGGAAAACGGCGCTACGGGGCTCAACGCGGAAACCAGTCTGGATGATACGCAATACTTCTGGTCGATGCCGGAGAACCGGCTGCAGCTCTGGGCGTGGCTGGAGAGCGGACGGCTGGCTGATGTGGTTCCGCGCGAGTTCTACAAGGAGCGCAACGTGGTGCTCGAAGAACGTCGCATGCGCACCGACTCTGACCCGATCGGCCGGCTGGTCGAGCAATTTCTCGCGACCGCCTATGTGGCCCATCCATACGGACGCAGCGCCATCGGCTGGCCGAGCGAGGTGAGCCAGCTGACGGCAACCGAGGCGATGGCGTTTCATCGGAAGTATTACGCCGGTGGAAACGTCGTGGTTGCGGTGGTTGGGGACGTGAACCCGCAGACGGATCTGCCCATGCTGGAGAGGTACTTCAGCAAGGTTCCCGCCGGGCCCAAGCCGGAAGACATGACCACGGTCGAGCCGAAGCAGTTTGCTGAGAAGAAGGTCTTCATCCGCGAGAACACACAGCCCTTTTACATCGAGGGCTACCACCGCCCGAGCTATCGCGACCCGGATGACGCGGTCTACGACGCCATCAGCGACATTATGTCGAACGGCCGGGTCTCGCGCCTTTATCGCAGCCTGGTGGAGAAGCAGCAGATTGCCGCCGAAGCGCAGGGATTCAGCCCATTTCCCGGCGAAAAGTATCCCAGCCTCTTTGCCTTTTATGCGGTTCCCCTGCCGGGACACACACCCGAAGAGATGCGCATCGCCATTCACAAAGAGATCGAAAAACTGAAGACCACCGATGTGACCGACGCGGAACTGGAGATGTACAAAACGCGCGCGCGGGCCGATCTGCTGCGCGGATTGGCTGATAACCAGGGGTTAGCCAGCGCTCTCGCCGAGTATCAGACACGCTACGGAGACTGGCGCCAGCTCTTCCTGCAACTGGACCGGGTGGATAAGGTGACCAAGGCGGACATCCGCCGCGTGGCCAACCAGGTGTTCGTTGCCTCGAACCGCACCAGTGCGGAGATTGACACGATACAGCCCTCAACCAGCGAAAAGAAGGATGGAGGTGCACAATGAGGCAGCCGGCGTTGCGAGGTTTCTCCGGATTTCTTTTGGCCGGTACGGCTTTTGCCGCACTTCTGCTGTCTGTCGGCGCGTCCGCGCAGTCCACAGCGCAAGCCAAGCCGTGGGAGCAGATTCCCGTACCCAAGTTGCACGAGTTCAAACCGCATGAACCCATACGCGTCGAGCTGAAGAACGGGATCGTGTTGTTTCTGCAGGTGGATCACGAGCTGCCATTCATTTACGGATCGGTGTTGATTCCGGGCGGATCGCGGGATGTTGAGCCGGCCAAATCGGGGCTGATCGATCTCTATGGCCAGGCCTGGAGGACCAGTGGCAGCGAAAAGATGAGCGGCGACGCCATGGACGACTTTCTGGCGGCCCGCGCGGCGCATATCGAGACCGACGGAGACGTGGACTCGACTTCCCTGAGCTGGGACTCGCTAAAGGAAGATTCGGACCAGGTGTACGCGCTGGCCATGGATTTGTTGTTCCATCCCAAATTCAGCCAGGCAAAGCTGGATCTGGCGCGACAGCAGGAAGCCACCGGTATCGTGCGGCGGAACGACGATGAAGAGCAGATTGCCATACGGGAATCCTCGAAGCTGGTCTACGGCGTGAACAGCCCTTACACGCGGCAGCCGGAGTTGGCCACCATTGCACGGATCACGGTGGCCGACCTGCAGGCATGGCATGACCGCACGCTGCGCGGCAAGCTCATCGTGGGCATCTACGGCGACTTTGACCCGGCAGTCATGGAGGCCAAGCTGCGCGCCACCTTTGGAGGGTTGCCGTCCGTGCAGCCCATGCCCGCGCGCCATGACGTCTTCCCCGGCCCCAAGCCGGGCGTCTACTTTGTCGATAAGGAAGACGTCAACCAGTCGAATGTTCAGATCGTGGGGCTGGGCACCACCCGGCGCAATCCCGATGTGCCCGCGTTGGCCGTGATGAACGAAATCCTGGGCGGTGGCTTCGGCAGCCGGCTCTTCCAGACAGTGCGCACCAAACTTGGGCTCGCCTATGCCGTTGGCGGCGGGTACGGGTTTTCTTACGATCACCCGGCCTCGTTCCGCGTAGTGGTGATGACCAAGAGCGTCTCGACGGTGGAAGCGACCAAGGCGGCGATGGCCGAGATCAATGGGCTTACCTCCAGGCCCTTCACTGAGGTGGAGCTAAAGCGGGCCAAGGACGACATTCTGAACTCGTTCCTGTTCCGTTACGACACCCGGGCCAAGGTGCTTGCCGAGCGGGAACGGCTGGAGTTTTACGGCTATCCGGCGGATTATCTGGAAACCTATAAAGCGGCCGTGGAAAAGGTCACTCTGGCTGACGTGACCGCGGTCGCGAAGAAGTACATCCATCCGGACAAGCTGGCGATTCTTGTGGTTGGCAACGGACCCGAGATCAAGCCGGGGCTGGATGCGCTGAACATGGGGTCAGTACATCCGGTGGACATCACGATACCGCGTCCAGGCGCCCCGGGCCAGGAATCAGGCAAACCAGGCACGGCGGAGAAGAGACAGTGAGCAGGACAAGAGAGGACAGCGCGGTGCGGCATTCAGAAGCGATTGGGCGGATGGCCGTCGTCATCATGGCTGCGGGCAAGGGGACGCGGCTCAAATCGAAGCGTCCCAAGGTGCTGCATGAGATCGGCGGGCGTCCCCTTCTGAGCCATGTAATTGCGGCCGCCGGCAGGGTGGTTGCTCCCAATGACATTTACGTCGTCATCGGCCACCAGGCGGAGCGGGTGCGGGAAGCGGTTGCGGCCACCGGCGTAGGCTTTGTTGAGCAGACGGAGCAGCGCGGGACCGGGCACGCCATCCAGTGCGCGCGGCCGGCGATTGCCGGCTACGAACATGTGCTGGTGCTTTCCGGCGATGTGCCGCTGATCCGGACGGAGACCATCGAGGATCTCTGGCGCTTTCACCAGGCAGAGCGGGCGGCCATGACCATTCTGACCGCCATTCCCGAGGATCCGACCGGCTACGGCAGGGTGCTGCGCCGATCGCCGGATTCGCCCGAGGTTGAGGCGATCGTCGAGCAGAAGGCGCTGGCCGCCGGGCAGCACGATCTCCGCGAGATCAACTCCGGCATCTATGCGTTTCGCGTGGCGCCGCTGCTCGAACACCTGGACAAGTTGACCAATCAGAACGCACACAAGGAGTTTTATCTGACCGACATGGCCGGCCTGCTGGGCGCCGCCGGCGAGCGCGTCGTCGCTACCCTGTCGACTGTCGCCGCGGAGGTGCTGGGCGCAAACACCATCGCCGAACTGGTCGCTCTGGACGCAACCATGCGCCGGGAGACTGCCAGCCGACTGATGGCCGCCGGAGTGACGATCTACCGGCCAGAAACCTGCGTCATCGACGCGGAGGTGGAAATCGAGCCGGATACGGTGATCGAGCCTTTTGTGCAGTTGCTTGGCCGGACGCGCATCGGCGGCGATTGCCTGATCCGCTCCTATACGGTGATCGAGAACTGCAAGGTGGGCTCGAATGTGCTGGTCCGGCAGGGCTGCGTCATGGCGGAGAGCACGGTTGAGGATGGAGCCAGGATCGGCCCATACGCGCATCTGCGTCCGGGCAGCGAGATCGGCCAGGATGCGCACGTCGGCAACTTCGTCGAGACAAAGAAGGCCCGGCTCGGTAAGGGGGCAAAGGCAAACCACCTGACCTACCTGGGTGATGCCGAGGTGGGCGAAGGCACCAATGTAGGCGCCGGAGTGATTACCTGCAACTACGACGGCGTGAACAAGTTCCGCACGAAGATCGGCAAAGGCGTCTTTGTGGGCAGCGATTCAACCCTGGTGGCTCCCCTTACGGTCGAAGACGGGGCCTATATCGGCGCGGGTTCGTGCATCACCATGGACGTTCCGGCCGGCGCCCTGGCGCTGGGACGGAGTCGGCAGGTGACCAAAGAGGGCTGGGTGGCCGCACGAAAGGCGCAGCAACAGGAAAAGAGATAACGGCGCCCCGCGGCTGCCCGCCGAAGTTCGATACGGAGGCGGCGGAATTAATCCCTGCCGGTTTGCCCTTGAGACGGGTCTGGCAGAGACCGGGCGGCGACGCCTTCTGTTGGCCGTACCCAGAGCTGTACTCGGGAGCGGACCGCATGGCCAGGGCAATTGCATGAGCAAGGAAATTACGCCAAACGCGGTTTTTGAAAGGGCGCGCCTGTCCGCCGAGTGCAGAACGTGAGGCGTGCCAGTCAAGCAGGCATAAAAATCTCAAGGCTTGAGCCCCTGAGGCATGGCTTTGCGTCTCCCAGAACATACCTTCGCGGCTAAAGCCGGGTGCAACATTGGCTACGAAAGGCGGCACGGCTGAAGCCGTACCCTTTCAAAACCATCGCTTCACAAGGTTCACAACTTTCATACGTTTGCCCTGGCCGCATGGCCCGCTTCAACGCAATGCAAGCTGGTAGCGACCCGGATCCCGCCGCACAGGCCAGAGGCGCGGGCAAATAAGCAGGGAATCATCTCGCGTCGTATTGACAAATAAAGGTTTAGGAGAAAGTCTTTTCATCCCCAACGCGTCGTGTGAACCCGTCAGGGGCTCGAAAAAAAAGATTGACCGGCCGATAGGGCAGGTATACTCTCAAGACTAGATATCCAGATAGGGCAGATTGTGCGATTGCATGCCTCGGAGCCAATTTCTGCATCTAAGCGCGTAGAGGCTCATGGATTGATGTACCGGCATGTTTCGATCGATGCCGGGCAGGGGAGTACGGAACCTATGTATTCCCGGAGCCGCAATCGGTGAAATCCATGCGGGATGAGGCTCAATTCAATCTTTGCGAATGTGCGTCAAGATTTTGAACTCGATGTGCATATCGTGCGTCTAAATGGGTGAGAACAAGAAACACTGGGTTAGCCCTCGCTTGTAGTGGTTGACCCTGCTGCACCGGCTGAACCGGTCGGAACCGCCGGGCAGGGAATAACTGAAGGAGAGATCTGCAATGCGTTCTGATTTAGTTTTTGGGGCACTTTCGCATGTGTCCAATCGCTACCAGCTCTGTCAACTGGCTAGCAAGGCAACCCGTAAGCTGCACAAGCCGAATACACGTCTGCAAGATACAACCAACGAAGTGCTGGGCCGCTTTCGTACCAGTAATCCCAGATCGGAGGCGACAGTAGAAGCGCCCGCGGCCAAACCGGCTGAACGGCGGCGCGCTGCCTAGTGGCGTGTTCCGAAGTGTATAGTTGAAACAGGCAACAGCTTCAAAGCGGCACCCTGTGGAAGACGGCCGCTGAACCCGGCGTTTGGAAATCTGACTTGAGCGTAGGATAGACTTCAAGTCGGGGGTCACGTCGGCAGTAGGTTTGAACTCCCGCCCAATTTTTTCCTGGAGTACTTCCCCCTCCTGTCTCTCCACACACCATCCCGCCTAATTGCAGGTGAACATGACCATCGCTGAACTCAAAGAAAAGAACATAACCGAACTGAGCCGCATCGCGCGCACCCTGGAGATTCCGGGAACCAGCGGCCTTCGCAAACAGGACCTGATCTTCAAGATTCTTCAGGCTCAGAGCGAAAAGGAAGGGCACATCTTCGCCGAAGGCGTGCTGGAGATCCTGCCCGACGGCTACGGCTTCCTGCGCTCGCCTGACTATAACTATCTGCCCGGGCCGGACGATATCTACGTGTCGCCCTCGCAGATCCGCAAGTTCGATCTCAAAACCGGAGACTCGATCTCGGGCAACGTGCGCCCGCCGCACGAGGGCGAGAAGTACTTTGCGCTGGTCAAGATCGAGGCGATCAACTTTGAGTCGCCCGAGGAGACCCGCAACAAAATTCTCTTCGACAACCTGACCCCGCTCTATCCGCAGGAGCGCATCAAGATGGAGACGGTGCGCGAAGGGACCAGCGGCCGGGTGATGGATCTGCTGACCCCGGTCGGCAAGGGACAGCGCGGTCTGATCGTGGCCCCGCCGCGTACCGGCAAGACCATGCTGCTGCAATCGATCGCCAACTCCATTACCTCCAACCATCCCGAGGTCGTGCTGATTGTGCTGCTCATCGACGAGCGGCCCGAGGAAGTCACAGACATGCAGCGCTCGGTCAAGGGCGAAGTCATCAGCTCGACCTTCGACGAACCGGCTGCCCGTCACGTGCAGGTGGCTGAGATGGTCATCGAGAAGGCCAAGCGCCTGGTCGAGCACAAGCGCGACGTGGTCATTTTGCTCGATTCCATCACGCGCCTGGCGCGCGCCTACAACACCATCGTGCCCCCGTCGGGCAAGGTGCTTTCGGGCGGCGTGGATTCGAACGCCCTGCAGCGGCCAAAGCGCTTTTTTGGCGCGGCCCGCAACATCGAAGAGGGCGGCTCACTGACCATCATTGCCACCGCGCTGGTTGACACCGGCTCGCGCATGGATGAAGTCATCTTCGAGGAGTTCAAGGGCACCGGCAACATGGAAATCATCCTTGACCGCAAGCTGGTGGACAAGCGCGTCTTCCCGGCTATCGACATCCAGCGCTCCGGCACGCGCAAGGAAGAGCTGCTCATTCCCAAGGACGACCTGTCGCGCATCTGGGTGCTGCGCAAGGTGCTCAACCCACTGTCGCCGGTAGAAGCCATGGAGTTGCTGATCAGCCGTTTGGAAAAGGTCCGCAACAACGCGGAGTTCCTCCAGAACATGAACCAGCTGTAGCCAGGACTCGGCTCGGGGGCCCGGTCAGTCTGGCGACGCTTGAGCGATCAAGGCCGGGGCTTATTCCCGGCTTTGATCGCTCTGCAAAGCTGCACATTACCGGGCGGAATCTTCTCAATGCAAGAGCGCCTCAAAATGAAGTGGCCTGGAACGATCCGGATCGCGCCCACGAAGAGTGAACGGTTCTTTCGTTTGCTCTTCTCCCGTCTCGGATGTCATCCTCAAAGAGTGAAGAAATCCGTGTTCGTCCCCGTGATCGCCGCAATCCTTGCCCTGTTTGCCGCTCCATTCTGCCCTGCGCAGGTGAAGGGCTATTGGCGTGCCGCAAGCTCTTTGGCGCACTCCATCACCGGTGACATCAGCATCGCCAAATCTGACATCACCATCAACTACTACGTGTTTGCGCTTGTCCCCGTTCGCGCCCTCAATACCAATGAAGTTGCCGCAGCTTTCGACGCGGATGTGAACTCCAATGCTACCGGGTACCTTTATCACTTGAACGTGCCCGCATCCAGGCGATTCATGCATCACAACACGCTCTGCGGAACTGAGGAAACACAGTGGATGGCGACCTACGAGTCCGGCCGCACCTTGCAGGTGGCCTTTTTCTCCGGGGCCACGCCGCCGGTCATCACTGTCGATGCGCTTGCGAACACGATGAATCTTTGCGGGACCTACACGTACTCTCGATAACATCCCCGGCAGGCTCCGCCG
>JAJZVZ010000228.1 GCA_021846945.1 Acidobacteriota bacterium
ACTGCCAGATATATGTGAAAAGATCCTCCATAAGGAGCCACCCGCGCTGCCCGCCGAAAACTCCCCCGTTCAGGCTCATCCTTCGATTGGAAAAGACTATGCAACTTTTTTCCATTGTCATACCACAATAGAAATGTCCCCGTTTTCTCCTCGATAGAAATGTCCCCTTGGTTGACGTTCAGGGTGCGTCATGCTGAGAAGTGAACATCCGGGTGCATCAGGCAGAGAAGCTGGATTTGGACGGGATTCGCCGGTCTATTCAAGCCGGCCAGGCGATGTGGTTCGACGGCCAGAGCCGCAGGCAGGTTTATACATCGGCGGAGGAAGCGCCTTGCCGGCGGCAATACCTCTGGACAGGGCAAGGCGGCGCGGGCCAGCCGGCTCAGTGCGCCCGAGGAAAGCTCAAGGCCAAGATTCGCCAAAGGGTACAAGCCGTGGAAGAGGTCATCGGTTCGATCCCGATCAGGTCCACCCATCCATCAACCACTTGCGGTATTGGCAAAGATGCCGGGTTCCCTGCTGGGGTTCAGCATCTGAACCGGCTCAGTCACCGATCAGGTGAAGCACGATCTCCCGCAGATGAGGGTGTACTCGGTGCTCGAAGAGATAAATGCCTTGCCAGGCGCCCAGCACAAGTCTGCCATTCAAGAGCGGTATCGATAGCTGCACCTGGGTCAGGGCCGTTTTCAGATGAGCGGGCATGTCGTCCGGCCCTTCGCAGACGTGATTGTACGGTCCATCCTCAGGCGCGAGACGGTCGAAACAGGCTTGGATATCACTTCGCACCGTGGGATCCGCATTCTCCTGGATCAAAAGCGAAGCTGAAGTATGCCGGCAAAATAACGTGAGAAGACCGGTCTGCATCTTCTGTTGCTCTACCCAGGCGTTGGCTGTCGCCGTGAACTCATAAAGCCCTTGGCCACGCGTTGAAATCTCAAGCTTGCGCACGGATTGCTTCATACTCTGCCTTTGCTTACGAAGATGCCGCCACCCTAAGATTGTTTCATGGGGCATTTCGAGCGAGCCGTCTCGCCACTCGTCCGCTTGCACCAGGTTATGGATGGTTCGATGCCCACGTTCAAGGCGAGAATTGCTGGACCAGATCGAGGTTCCATTGCGAGGTCACGCTCCCTCTCTGGGGGCTGCCCCCCAAAAAAAGAATGCGGAGCTAGGGAACAAAATATCGATGGATCGGCGAGGGGATAGATGGCCATTGTGCATCCAAAGATTTCGCGATTTCGCCGCTGGAACAGACCTTGAGCACCTCGACCCTTGTGGCTCCTCCTTACTCCGTGTCTACCCCTAAGCGATCTTCCTAGAACCGTTCTTGCGCTGCCGAATTTCAACTTTTTTTGGGGGGGCGTGAAGAGAGTAAGGAGCGAAATCGCCAACGCGGTTCTCGAAGCGGAGCACCATGGAGGCGGTCGCGCTGAGCAGGTTGAATTCGCAGTTTCGGACCGGCGCGGTTCCTTTCTCAGCGCGCAGGATGGGCACGCTGCGCGCAGGCAGGCTCCAGGCTGGTCCGCGTTTGCCCAGCCCTGATTTGCACCGGCGGCGACGGGCTGTGTCCGATACACTTGAAGAGACGCAAAATCCGCATGGCGAAGAGATCCCATTCAGGACGTTCGGTGGAGATGCGCGGCAACCCGGCTCCGGCGGCGCAGGCGCGTGAGCAACTGACGGTCGAAGAACGCGAGCAAGTCCATGCGCAGATTCGCGAGCAGCACGCGAAGGCGGCCCTGCAGATGGCCAAGGATCTGCACAAGCGCTGCGGGAGCGAGGAGTCCGAAGCGTTGCTGGCGGATGCCTACCGGGCGCGCATCGAGGATCTGTTGAAGCTGCGCATGACGGCTGAGGCCAGGACGCTGGCCGAGATTGTGCGCGGGCGGATACCACGCTCGCTCGATCGGCTGGGCGGCATCGAGCAGGAGATTGAACTCCTGGAGGGCCGCTTCGAGGCGGTCGTTGCGCCGCTGGGCAATGCGGATCTGCCGCCAGAGAAACGTGAACAGATCGAGACTCTTGTTCGTCAGCGCGTGGAGGATCTGGGCGCGCTGGCGAAGGTAAGCACGCTTGCGGCCGATCATTCCCTGCGCGTGGCGGCAGACGCGCTGGCGGAAGCCTTCGAGGCCGTGACGCGCGGGCCGGTGGATGCCGAGCAAATCGCGTTGCCTGAGGTTCCGCGGCGCGGGCCGCTGGCCAGTTGGAAGGGATTGATTCGCGCCATTGACAGCTATTATCGCGGCGAATCCGAGGCGTGCCGCAGGTGGCTCAGGACGATTGCCGCCGACAGCGTGCCGGCGCGGCTTGTGCCGGCGCTTGAGAAGCTGTGCGGAGCGGAAACGGGTCCGCTGACGGCGGCGGCGCAGCGCCTGGTGGCGATGGTCGGCGACCGGGAAGCCGAGCTGCGGCGAGCCGCCGAAGTGTTCGACCGAGCTGCAAGTGCAGGCAAGCCTCAGCCGGTCGAAGAAGCTGCGCGCAAGGTCATGGAAGCGAGCATTTCTCTGGATACAGAGACGCGCGAGCGGCTGCGGCAGCAGATGGCGGCGAGTCTGCTGGATCTGGACTTTTCACCTTCACGCGCGGAGCGCATTTTGGGCGCGGTTCGGAAGGATGCGCATTTTCTGCGTGCAATGGCGCTCAAGCTGGAGGAGATGGATCCTGGCCATGCTGTGATTGCCTGGGATCGTTTTCGCGAAGATGCCATTCGCCTCAAGTGGTTTGCCGCCGGCAGTGTGGAAGACGGCGTGCTATCGCTGCACATGGCGCAACTGGTGCAAAAGCTGTCGCGCCACGAGGTTGAGGATCTGATCTACGACGACGGGATGTGGCGTTCGAGCGAGTTGCGACAGATGAAAAATCTGTTTGCCTCGCCAGAGCCGCTCTTTGCGCGCGCCTGTCAGGCCGATCCCTGCGTGGAGTACTTCGAGGCTTGGCTGAACTGGGCGAAGAAGAAGGCCAAGCCAAAGGATGCCGACGCCGTGGCCGAGCGCTGGCGCAAGGCGTTGCCGAAGGATCCACGCCCGCTGCTTTACCTGATGGAATCGGCTGAAGAGCGTAAGGCGTACAAGAAGTCGCTGGGCTATCTGGAGGAGGCGGAGAAGATCGACGGGCTGAATCCGGCGGTGCGGCGGGCGCGTCTGCGTTTGCTGTCAGCAGCGGCGCTGCGCCACCTGCGGGAGGCCAAGGCGCATCTGGCGCGCCACGAGATGGAAGCGATTGGCCTGCTTCCAGAGGGCACGCTGCGCGAGTGCGCTCTTCTGAGCTGCGCGTTCGATTGGTTCTGCGCAGAGCTTGAGAACGACCGTGACGCGGTATACGCCAAAGAAGCAGCGTTGGAGCAGTTGGCAGGCGCGGCGGGTAGGGATCTCCTGCTGAAATCAATCTCCGGAGCAACCGGAATCCATCCCCTCGCCGGGCTGCCGCACTTCGATCCGCGCTCGGCGTCGCCTGCGGATCTGCTGACGCAGGCGGCCCGCATCTGCCAGGTGGGCGAGCTTGGCGGTGTGGCGATTGCGGTAGGCGCCCTGTGGCCGGAAGATCGGATGGCCGAGTTTCACAAGGCCGCATCCAGTCTGGACGTTGCGCAACTGCTGGCGCTGGGCGAGGCGGCGCTCAAGAACGATGCGCGCGAGCTGGCTTATAGGCTGTCGGCCGCAGGGATGGCCGGAAGCAGCGCCACGGCGCACTTCTTGCTTTTGCGCGCCCGCTGCCTGCCTTTTTGGGCCTACGAACAGAAACGTGGCTGCCTCGCCGCGGCGCTGGCGCTGGCGCGCAACGAACGCGATGCGGTTCTGTCCGAAAAGATTCTCGATGCAATGCAAAACCGTGCCCGGCCCGCCATGGGTTGGATGCCCTATTTCAATCAAGATTGGATCGCGCGCCCGCTCGCCAACGATCTGCTCAACGCCATCCTCGACGAAGAGCGGAAGCGCGACGTGCTGCCGGTGGAGAGCAAATACAAGCGCCCGGGCTACGCGAAGCAGTTGGCCGCGCATCAAGAAGGCGGAACGGATGGCATGGAGGATGCATGGGACGAACCAATCTACGAAGGCGAGGAAGAAGAAGAAGAAGAAGAAGAGGCAATGACCGTGGACGAGGCCTTTGAGGCTTTCGAGCGCGGCTTCGAAGCGATCTTTCGCAGCATTCCTCCTGAAGATCGGCAGAGCATCCTCGATGACCTGGCCGGGGGCTCTGACGACGTAGATCAACATCATCGCAGCGCAAACCAGGCTGCGCGAAAGACAGCACGCGCGGGCCGTTTGCCCGCACCAGGGCAAGGCTCGTTCTTTGGAGAAGAATCATGAGCCCAACCTTCCACCAGAGTTCCGATCCGTATGTCGTACTGGGCATCGAGCAGAGCGTGGACGACGAGGCGATTCGCGCCGCGTATCTGGCCCGGCTCAAGCTCTATCCTCCGGATCGGGCGCCCGAGGAGTTCGAGCGCGTGCGCGAGGCCTATGAGCAGTTGCGTGACCGCCGACAACGCGCGCGCCTGATGATCTTTTCCGCAGGCCGGGATCAGAGCTTAACCTCCGATCTTGCGGCCACAATCGGCGGCGGCGGCCGGCCACGCTATGCCGGCTCTGGAGCCTGGCTGGCGGTTTTACAAGGAAAATAAAGCGATGGAACCCACTTTGCCGGAACTTCCGGAGGCTTCTCAGCCAGCGAATGCTCCGCCGGATCGCGAGCGCATCCTAGCGACCTTTGCGCGCTGGCTCGATCGCGCTCTTGCCGAGGAACCCCAGCCCGAACTGCCCGCGGCGCTGCTGGCCGCGCTCAAAGACGGCGAGCCGCCGCCGTCCCTTGACCGGCCTGAGAGCGGCTGCGATCTCTACAGTTTATGGTCGGCGACGACGGCGCTTGCGCAGGAGGTGCGGCTTCAGGGCCGCCAGTTCAAGCTGCTGAGCGAAAACCTGGAAGCGATGACGAGCCGGAGCGAAGACGGGCCGGAAAACGAGGTAGAGCCTGCGCCGCTCCAACCGCAGATCGATCTTCTGCTCGAGCTGCATGAGCGGCTGGAGCGCACCGTGACTACGGCCCGCGCTGCCGCCGAAGATCTGGCGCAATGGCGTCCCTCGTGGCTCAGCCGGCGTCTGGGCCGGGCGGATAGGGCAGTCGGAAAGGCGCGGGAACTGGCCGAATCGCTGGTAGCCGGCGGCAGCCTCACGCTGGATCGGCTTGAAGAGGCTTTGCGCGAGTATGGGGTGCGTCCTCTCCACTGTCTCGCTCGACCGTTCGACCCGCTCACGATGAGCGCCATTGCGGTTGAGCTGACGGAGGCCGTCCCAGAGGGAACCGTCGTCGAAGTCTTCCGCAATGGCTACGAGCGGAACGGAGCAATCTATCGCGCCGCCCAAGTCAAGGTGGCGCGCGCAGGCGGAGAAGGAAAGGAATGAGCGAAATGGAAGATGCAACGGAGGGATTGATCGTCGGCATCGATCTGGGCACCACCAACTCCGAGGTCGCGGCCTTTGTGGATGGCAAGGTCGTCGTGCTGGAGTCGGGCGGCAAAAACATTTTGCCCTCGGTGGTCGGTCTTTCGCCGGCCGGAGAGTTGCTGGTAGGCGAAGCCGCGCGCAATCAGCTCGTGCTCTACCCGGAACGCACCGTGCGCAGCATCAAGCGCAGGATGGGAACGAACGAAATCGTGCGGCTGGGCGACCGCGAGTTTACACCGCAGGAGATCTCGTCGCTGATTCTGCGCGAACTGGCCACGTGGGCCGGCCGTCAGCTCGGGCGGCCCGTCAGCAGGGCCGTGATCACCGTGCCCGCCTACTTTTCAGACGCGCAGCGGCAAGCCACGCGCGAGGCCGCTCGTCTGGCCGGGCTCGATGCCATGCGCATACTCAACGAACCGACGGCCGCCAGCCTGGCCTACGGCGAGGGCCAGCGCCATACAGCCCTGGTCTACGACCTGGGCGGCGGAACATTTGATGTTTCGCTGGTTGCGCTCGAAGGCGAGGTCACCGAGGTGCTGGCCAGCCACGGCGACAACCGTCTGGGCGGAGACGACTTTAATGACCTGCTGGCCGAGCATCTCTTCAGCGAGTTTCAATCGCGCCACGGCGTCGACCTGCGCCAGGGCCACGCGGCAGCGCGCGCACGCCTCTGGTGGGCGGCCGAAGAGGCCAAGCGCCGCCTGAGCTTCGAGCCCGAGGTGACTGTCCGCGAAGATTCTCTGGCCGTCGTCGACGGCAAGCCACTGCATCTGGAGATGGAGATCACGCGCGAGCGCTATGAAGCGATGATCGGCCCGCTGGTGGAAAAGACCATGGAGCATCTCTCGAAGGTGCTCGCCGATGCGGGCAAGACGCCGGCCGATCTGGATGCGATCCTGCTCGTCGGCGGATCGACGCGCACGCCTTTGGTGGCGCGCATGATCCAGGAGCGCACCCGGCTGGAGCCGCATGGAGAGATTCATCCCGACCTCTGCGTGGCGCTTGGCGCCGGCGTGATGGCCTCCAGGCTGGCCGGTCACGAGGTAGACCGTGTGCTGGTGGATGTAACGCCCTACTCGTTCGGCATCTCCTATCTCGGCGAGCGCGGCGGCGCGTTCTATCCGCACTGCTCCAAGCCCAACGTGCGAAG
>JAJZVZ010000049.1 GCA_021846945.1 Acidobacteriota bacterium
TTGCTGCCGAAGATCATGGTGGAGGGATCTACAAAGCAAAGCACCATTCCTGACTTGCCCAGCGGATATAAGCTTTCATTCCGCACCTGCGTGGCCTTGATCTTCTGCTTGCGGAAGTTGGCCAAAATATCCTGTACCGGGAATTGTCCCTGGGCAATACCCACCGTGCCCAGGTCGTCACTCGACGGCGAGTTCCTGTACAAAGCAAAGGCCAGCTCCTCCACGTACTCATCCATCTCGTGGTTGCCGTTGAGTGCGGTCTTTTTAAGCGCATCATCAAACTGCTTCAACTGGGGCGGCTCCACACGGTTACGCAGGCTTACCGCCGACGGGGAGTTCTGCATGGTTTGATAATCAATCACAACCAACTGCTGCACATCGTGCGGAATAGCGGCGCGCGCATCCGTCGATAGCTGCGCTGCTTGAGCCAAAGTGGCCGCACCCATCAGAATGCACGCGAGTGAAACCTTAACATTCGCTTTCAACAATTCTTTCCTCCGAAGATCATCGCGTAACCCGCCAAGAGAATGGGACGCGCCAGCCCGATAAGCGTTTCCCGCCTTTCAAGCTGGAAACTCAGGCCTCGAACGCACAAAATGTCCTGAAGCCATTGTATCCGTGCCCCTTCTGCGATTCCCGGCAGCGTTCGGACGCATGAATCAAGCTTCGTCCCGCCCCTCTCCCGGCCAGGCAAGAGGAGCGCCGAGGCGCCGTTCCAATATCTTGGCCTGCGGATCGAACTCAGCTAATTGACGCATCCATTCGCTTTCGCGCTCGCAGGCGGCCTCGGGAACCAGGCCGATCACTTCCCCTTCAGCCATTGCAACCTTGTGACGGAGCGCGAGATTCGAAACCGTACTATAAACTCTCGAGATCGGAGTCGCCTCAAAGTCAGTAATATTCATCGAAAGCTGCGCCCGTCCGTGGGCGAGCACCCCCATGGCCTTCACGCCCTTCAGACCGCCGGAAGCGGCGCGGATTTCGCGGGCGATGGCTCGCGCCATGGAGACATCCGCCGAGTCGAAATAGATGTTGTAAGCCACCAGGAACTTGCGCGCTCCCACGGCGCAGGCGCCCGCGGTAGGATGCAGGCCCGGCCCCCCCAGATCGGGTCTGCGGGCAGCTTCCTTGCCTACTGCTTCCCTGAGCCCTTCAAATTGCCCGCGGCGGACGTCTTCCAGGTTGGCACGGTCCGGCCGCGACGCCGCCGCTTCATAGAAAAAGACCGGTACGCCGAAGCGCCGCCAGATCTCCATACCGGCCTGGCGGGCCAGCAGCACGCATTGCTCCAGCTTGATGCCGGAGACAGGCACAAAGGGGATGACGTCTGCCGCGCCGATGCGCGGATGGACCCCCTGCTGGCGGGTGAGGTCGATCAGCTCGGCGGCCTTGCCCGCGCCGCGCACCGCAGCCTCCACCACCGCGGCCGGCTCTCCAGCAATGGTCACCACGGAGCGGTTATGGTCCGCGTCCATCGACCAGTCCAGCAGGTGCACGCCCTCCACGTGCATCGCGGCCACAATCGCCCTGACCCGCCGCGCATCCGTCCCCTCTGAAAAGTTGGGAACGCATTCCACCACTGGTCCGTTCATTCACGCTCCAAACGCGCTATTTCCAGAAGGTGTAATCCACCTGAACCTGAATGCTCGCATTGACGCCGGGATTGCGATCGCCGAGCGAAGCCGAAGAAATATGCACGCCGCTGACCTGTAGATCAATCGACCGCTTGGGCCGGAGGAAGTAATGAAGTCCCACGCCTCCTTGCGGCGAAAAGTTGAATACCGAAGTGCCGCCAGGCGTTCCGTGAGGAACGAGTATATCCGGCGGAAACTTGTGCGTGGTATAAATCAGTCCGCCCGCCGCTTGAAACCAGGGCTGAATGCGCCGCGAGTGGGTGAGAAAGTTCCAGCGAAAGATCACCGGGGTGATCGACACGCCGCGATAGGTTCCGCCTCCAACAGGCGCCACAAAGGGCTGCCCTGTAAAGTTGAAGACCTGCTCATGCGGCGGCGGGGTGTAGGCCTGCCAAAGAGGCATAATGTTCCCGGCGAACTCGAATTGGCCTGAGAAAATGCCCGCATGCACAACCGGTGTCAGAATTTTGCCGACCTGAAATCCTGCCCAGAAGAACTTGAAGTCGGAACGGCTGCTCACCCCTGTGCCCCAGTTCACAAATGGCCCGAATTCCCAACTTCGCGCATTGCGTACCTGGGCTACGGGGTTGGCCACCGCTTGGCTGCCCGCACCGCTCGGCGTCTGTGCGCGGCCCGCAATCGAAGCCGCCATTAAGAGATACAAAAGATTCCTCGCCCACCTGGTCAACAGTCTCTTTTCCCTCCACGGCAGTATTTGAGTCCCAAAAAAAGACCGCCACAACCGGGCGGCCCCTTGTACGCCTGCCTCAGGCCGGACTAACCGGCCGCGTGCTCCACCTGCTCTGCATCCATATCGAAGTTTGAGTAGACGTTCTGTACGTCGTCCAGATCTTCCAGCGCCTCCAGGAGACGGACCATCTGGCTTGCCGCAGCGCCTTCAAGCTTCGTGTACGTTGAAGCCACCATGGTCACTTCGCTCATCACCGTAGGAATCGCCGCAGCCTTGATTGCCGAGGAAACGGCTTCGTATGCGCCTGGATCGGTGGTGATCTCCCAACTGTCGCCCGCGTCGGTCAGATCTTCGCCCCCATGTTCCAGTACGATGTCCATCAACTGCTCTTCGGTTGCAGCCGACTTCTCCACGGCGATCAGGCCCTTCTTCGAAAACATGAACCTTACCGATCCGGCTTCGCCCAGGTTCCCACCATTCTTTGAGAAGGTGTGCCGAATCTCGCTCACGGCCCTGTTACGGTTGTCGGTCAGTACCTCGATGATGATCGCCACTCCGCCGGGACCGTAGCCTTCAAATGAGATTTCCTCGTAGGTAGCCCCTTCAAGTTCGCCGGTACCGCGCTGAATAGCGCGCTTGATGTTGTCGGCGGGCATGTTTTCTGCCTTCGCGGCCAGAATCGCCGTGCGCAGCCGCGGATTGCCGTCCGGATCCCCTCCGGCGCGGGCGGCAATGGTGATTTCCTTGATAAGACGGGTAAAAATCTTGCCGCGCTTGGCATCCAGCGCGCCTTTCTTGTGCTTGATAGTGGCCCATTTCGAGTGGCCGGACATAAGAACCTCGAACTAAGTAAAAATGCTGGCGCGGCATGCACCTACCTAGTGAGTATACCATTCGCAGAAGAGGCAAAACAGCACATTCCGGGCCTTGCCAACACATCGCAAAGGTGTTCCGGAAATCCTTCGGCACAGCCAGCCAGGAGGCGGCGTAGTAACATCAACCTAACCGCCGCTCCCGATTTTCAACCGGCGCGGGAAAGTCTGCGAGCCACATCGGCGAGCCGGCACTCACACACATTCCGAGCCCGTGAATAACTCATTGGGAGGGCAGGGTAAATTTGGCTTCAGTCAACCTTTCGCGCCGGCATCTGATTTTCGCTTTACTGCTGGCTGTGCTTATCATCACCTATCCATCTGGCGTTGCAGCATCTCCGGCTACGTTCGTCACCGCTCTCCCTGTGGCCCAGAATCAAGGCTTGCTTCGCTTGAATGCGCAACCCGGCTTCGGCCCCGCCGGCTACGCCAGCATTCAGTTTCCAGTCAATTTTGCTTATGGCCTGACCCCAAACTGGGCGATCTTTGTAAACGCGAACCAGGGATTTCTTGCGATGGACAAGAGCCCGTCGACCGGAGGTGCGGGAGATATGCTCCTCTTCATCCGGAATACGCTCTTCAAGATCGACAGGCCCCGGTCGACATTTCGCATAGCGCCACTGGTTGGCGCATCGCTGCCCACTGGCGCCAATCAATACACGGTGAATGGTCAACTTGCACCCGGTCAACTACAGGCCGGCTCCGGCACCGTAGACCCCTACGCAGGCATCACGATGGTTTGCGACGACGCAGTTTTTGGCGCGGCGTACGACGCGACCTATCGCCACAACCCGGCCGCGGCATCCGGCTATACCCCCGGCGACCGCTTTAATACGGATGGCCAGATCGAGTTCAGGCTGCTCCCGCTTCATCTGCCAGAGGAGGGTCTTCCCGATGAATTATGGCTATCCATTGAAAGCAATTACCAGGAGGAAGGAACCTCCCATAGTAACGGCATCTCTAACCCAGGCACGGCAAACAAAACCCTGAGGCAGGACGCCGTCTTCGAGTGGGCCACGCTGCATTGGGAGGTCGGCGCCGGCCAGCGGTTTACCGTCATGCAGAATTTCGAGACGCCACATCCGGTTGCTGAACGTACGCGCACATTTCTCTTCTTTGAGTACTACCTTTCAATGCCGAACTGGCGCCATAGGGGCAAGAGATGAGCCGCTCACCTAAGCTTCGAGCACTCCTCTCTGTCGCGGCACTGCTGTTGGTTGCTTCGCTGGGATTTGCCGCTCCGCCACCAGTCATCACTCGCGTGTCCGCAACCCTGAATGGCGTAATCGCACCACGCGGCTTCTTTAATATTCTTGTGCCGCTCAGCAAAATACAGGGAGCGACAGCCGCCAAGCTCGATCTGAAAATCTCGCGCATCACCATCGACTTTGCCCCTGGTGCCACCGTGACTCAAAAGGAGATGCGCCAGGTCATCGTCGATGCCGGTTATCGCCCCGGTCCAATCGCAATTGTGCAACTTCCCGAAGAGGGTGCAGCCGAATCCGGTTCCGGCTGGATCAGGATCAAACATCCGAAGACCAGAAATCCGATTGCGCACTGGATTGAAGAGAACTTCTGAGATCCCCCTTCATCGAGGGCCAGTCAGAACGGTTGTTCATTAAGAGAAGACTTCAGCGTCGCGCAGCGCCGCTCCTTTGCGGTCTTTGTCCGAGACAATCACATTCTCTGGAGCCACCGGCCAGGGAATCGCCAGCTCCTGATCGTTCCAGACGATCGTGCGCTCGCCCGCCGGCGAATAGTAGTCCGTCACCTTGTAGGCAAAGCCGGCCACATCGCTCAACACCAGAAATGCATGCCCAAAGCCCGCCGGAATCCACAGCATCCGGCCATTCTCGCCGCTCAATTCAACGGCAACATGCTTGCCAAAGCAGGGCGAACTGCGGCGCAGGTCCACGGCCACGTCCAGCACCGCGCCATGCGTCACGCGCACCAGCTTGCCCTGCGGCTGTATCACCTGGTAGTGAATACCGCGCAGGACATTCTTTTTAGAGAGCGAAAAATTATCCTGCGGCCACGATGTTGGCAGTCCCGCCTCCGCCATCACGCGCTCGTTGTAGGTTTCGCAGAATGCGCCGCGGCCGTCGCGGAAGATCGCCGGCGCGAGCACGAGCACCCCTGGCAGTGAAGTCTCCTCAATTTTCATAGCTGATTTGCCTTTGCCGGAAAGTAGGGCTCGTGCAGGAGATTCAGCAGGTACTGGCCGTATCCGCTCTTGCGGATCGGCTGGGCCAGCGCCTCCAGTTGCTCCGCGGTGATGAATCCCTGACGGTAGGCAATCTCTTCCGGGCAGGCGATGTTCAGCCCCTGCCGCCGCTCGATGGTGTGCACAAAGAGCGCGGCTTCCAGCAGAGAGTCGTGCGTGCCCGTATCCAGCCAGGCCATGCCGCGGCTCATCGTCTCCACGTTCAGCGTGCCCGCCTCAAGGTAGAGCCGGTTCAGATCGGTGATCTCCAGTTCGCCACGTGCCGAGGGCTTCAGCGTGGAGGCCCGGTGCACCACGTCCCTGTCGTAAAAATAGAGGCCCGTGACGGCATATCTCGACTTGGGAGCCTTCGGCTTCTCCTCGAGGCTGATGGCCCGGCCTTCATTGTCAAATTCGACCACTCCATACCGCTGCGGATCCTCGACCGGATAGGCAAACACCGTCGCGCCCTGTTCGATCTGCGCCGCCGCCTGCAGTTGCCGTGAAAAGCCCTGGCCGTAGAAAATGTTATCGCCCAAAATTAAAGCACTGGTTGAATCGCCGATAAATTCCTTGCCGATCAGAAAGGCCTGCGCCAGTCCATCCGGGCTGGGCTGAACGGCGTATTGGATCTCGATGCCCCACTGGCGCCCGTCGCCCAGCAGATCGGCGAAGCGGCCCGTGTCCTGGGGCGTGGAGATCACCAGAATCTCGCGCAAGCCGGCCAGCATTAGCGTGCTCAGCGGGTAGTAGATCATCGGCTTGTTGTAGACCGGGAGCAGTTGTTTCGACACGACATGCGTAACGGGATGGAGGCGCGTTCCAGATCCTCCCGCCAGGATGATTCCCTTCATAACTCAACTCGCTCCGAATAGTTCTGTCTAATCCATTCGCGGTAGGCTCCGGTCCGTACGCTTTCAATCCATGCAGGATTTTCCAGATACCAGCGCACAGTCTTTTGCAGGCCGCTCTCAAACACTTCCGCCGGCCTCCAGCCAAGTTCGCGGGAGAGCTTTGAGGCATCGATGGCATAGCGGCGGTCATGCCCGGGCCGGTCTTCTACGAACGTGATGAGCTTTCTGCGTGGAGGGGCGCCCGGCGCGGCGGGGCGCATCTCGTCTACAAGGTCGCAGATCGTCGTCACCACATCGAGATTGGCGCGCTCGCTGTTGCCGCCGATATTGTAGGTGTGCCCGACGCGGCCATTGCCCAGAACGGTGCGGATCGCCGAGCAGTGATCTTCCACAAACAGCCAGTCGCGCACGTTTTTGCCATCACCGTAGACAGGAAGAGGCTTGCCTTCCAGCGCATTCAGGATCATCAGCGGAATCAGCTTCTCGGGAAACTGAAACGGGCCGTAGTTGTTCGAGCAGTTGGTGGTAAGCACCGGAAGGCCAAAGGTATGGTGATAGGCCCGCGCCAGATGGTCCGAGGCCGCCTTGGAAGCGGCATAGGGGCTGTTCGGCGCATACGCGGTGGTTTCGGAAAAGGCAGGGTCGTCCGGACCCAGCGAGCCGTAGACCTCGTCCGTGGAAACATGCAGGAACCGGAAGGCGCTGCGACCGGCCTCGTCGAGCTTCGACCAGTACATCTTTGCCTGCTCCAGCAGAACAAATGTCCCTTGCACGTTGGTCCGGATAAAGGCCTCCGGCGAAGAAATGGAGCGGTCTACGTGGCTTTCCGCGGCAAAGTGAACGATTGCCCGCGGCTTGTGCTCACGCAGGAGCGATCCAACCAACTCCGCATCGCAGATGTCGCCGCGCACAAACAGATAGCGCGCATCGTTATCCAGGGAAGAGAGATTGGCGGGATTGCCCGCGTAGCTCAGTGCGTCCAGATTGATGACTGGCGAACCGATGGCTCGCAACCATGTCAGGACAAAATTGGAGCCGATAAATCCAGCCCCGCCGGTAACAAGAATTGTGTCGTTCGTAGGCAATCTCCAAGGCGATAGTATAAGACACAGAAGGTTTTAGCGATGGCTGTGGAAAGTCCTGAAGCAATAATTCCGTCCCACTCCGTGCAAGGAAGTACAGCGCCCGGCTAAAATTTTCGGTATATTAAAGATTCAGACTAGTCCCGGTTTCGGCTAGGCCTGCTCAGGCAAGCCCCTTGAATTTGGATCAGGGCGATTTTCATCAATGGAAATCGCATCGCGAATGTGTCTTCAAGGTAGGCATAGCACTCTGCACAGATAAAACGCTCATTGAAAAGGCTGCCATGCAAACATCGAACCACCGAATCCGCATTCCCCAGGCGCAAGGGCTCTATCATCCTCAGAATGAGCACGATGCGTGTGGCATGGGCTTTGTCGCCAGTATTCGCGGCGAGAAGAGCCATGAGATTATCCGCAAAGGCATTGAGGTTCTGATCAACCTCACTCACCGCGGCGCGGCAGGGTGCGATCCGGAGACTGGCGACGGCGCCGGCATCCTGATCCAGATCCCGCATGTCTTCTTCGCCCGCGAATGTGGCGAGTTGGGGATACAGCTGCCTGAGCCGGGCGCCTACGGTGTGGCAATATGCTTTCTGCCTGTGGAAAAGCACAGCCGCCTGCAGTGCGAGGGCGTCTTTGAGCGCATTGCCCAGGAAGAGGGCTGCGCTGTGCTTGGCTGGCGCGATACGCCGGTCAACGGCGACGCCATCGGCCGCGAGGCGCGCAACTCGCAGCCCTACATCGAACAGCTTTTTGTCGCCCGGCCCGAGGGCATGGATGAAGACAGCTTCGAGCGCCTGCTCTACAGAATTCGCCGCCGCACCGAGAATGAGATTGGCGCCTCTGACATCGAGGACAAGGAAACCTTCTATGTGCCCTCGTTCTCCTGCCGCACCATTATCTACAAGGGCCTGATGCTGGCCCCGCAGATCGATAAATTCTACTTCGAGCTGGCTAACCCGTTGGTTACCAGCGCACTTTGCCTGATCCACCAGCGCTTTTCCACCAACACCTTCCCCAGTTGGAAGCTGGCGCACCCGTACCGCTATGTTTGCCACAACGGCGAGATCAACACCATCCGGGGCAACATCAGCTGGATGAACGCACGCCAGTCTGTGCTCAAGAGCGCTCTCTACGACGGCAAGATTGACGATCTCTATCCGGTCATCATGCCCGGCGGCAGCGATTCCGCCTCGCTCGACAACGCGGTGGAATTCCTTTTCCAGTCCGGCCGTTCCCTGCCCCACGTCATGGCGATGCTGATCCCCGAAGCCTGGGCCGGCAACCCCGACATGGACGAGGACAAGCGCGCGTTCTACGAGTATCACGCCTCGCTGATGGAGCCGTGGGACGGCCCGGCGGCGATTGCCTTCACCGACGGCCGTGTTATCGGCGCCACGCTCGACCGCAACGGCCTGCGCCCCGGCCGCTACATCGTCACTAAAGACGATCTGGTAGTGCTGGCCTCCGAGGCTGGCGTGCTTGAGGTTCCCGACGAGGATATCCGCAAGAAGGGCCGCCTGCAGCCCGGGCGCATGTTCCTGGTCGACACCGTGCAGCAGCGCATCATCTCCGACGCTGAAATCAAGAAGCAACTGGCCTCGCGCCAGCCCTACGCCGATTGGCTGAAGCAGCAGCAGGTCACGATTGAGATGCTGCCCGAGCCCTCGCGGATCATCGCGTCCAATCCCGAAACCCTGCTGCGCCGCCAGCGCGCCTGTGGTTACAGCGAAGAGGACTTGCGCATTCTGCTGGCGCCGATGGGCGCGAAAGGCGAGGAGCCGGTCGGCTCCATGGGAACGGACGTTCCGCTCGCCTGTCTGTCGGACCGGCCTCAGTCGCTCTTCAATTACTTCAAGCAGCTCTTTGCGCAGGTCACCAATCCGCCGATCGATCCGATCCGCGAAGAGCTGGTGATGTCGCTCATCAGCTACATCGGCACCGAGCGCAACATTCTGGCCGAAAAGCCGGAGAACTGTCACACGCTCAAGCTGCCGCATCCAATCCTGAGCAACCGCGACCTGGAAAAGCTGCGCCGCGTGTCTTCCGGAGACCTGCTGGCCACCACGCTGCCGGCGCTCTTCCGCGCCGCGGATGGCGAAAGGGGACTCAAGCACGCGCTCGACGACCTGAGCAATCGCGCCGCGCACGCGGTCAACTCCGGCTACTCGCTGCTCATCCTTTCGGATCGCGGCGTCGATCCCACCTATGCGCCGATTCCCAGCCTGCTCGCGATGGCCGCCGTTCACAACCGGCTGGTGCGCGACAAGACGCGCACACAAGTGGCGCTCATCATCGAGAGCGGCGAGCCGCGCGAGGTCATGCACTTCGCCCTGCTGATCGGCTACGGCGCCAGCGCCATCAATCCGTATCTGGCGATTGAGACTCTGCACGACCTCAAGCGCCGCGGCCTGCTGCCAGACAATGTAACCGCTGAGTACGCGGAAAAGAACTTCATCAAGGCAATCAACAAGGGCCTGCTCAAGACCATCTCCAAGATGGGCATCAGCACCCTGCAAAGCTATCGCGGCGCGCAGGTCTTTGAGGCCGTGGGCCTGAACGAATCTCTCGTCGAAGCCTACTTCCCCGGCACCGCTTCCCGGATCGAGGGTGTGGGCCTGGATGTGCTGGCGCGCGAAGCGCAGTTGAAGCATGCCTACGCCTTCCAGCCGCTCACCGATTCTGAAACCGACCTCTCCGTCGGCGGCCAATACCAGTACCGCGTGGATGGCGAGTATCACCTGCTGAATCCGCTCACGATCAGCAAGGTGCAGCACGCGGTGAATCAGAACAGCGCGGCCGTCTTTCAGGAATACACCGAGATGATCGACGGGCAGAACCGCAGTCTTTGCACGCTACGCGGTCTTCTCAAGCTCAAGTACGCTGCAAAACCGATCCCGATTGAGCAGGTGGAACCGGCCAAGGAGATCGTCAAGCGGTTCACGACAGGCGCGATGAGCTTCGGCTCCATCAGCAAGGAAGCGCACGAAACCCTTGCCATTGCCATGAACCGCATCGGCGGCAAATCCAACACCGGCGAAGGCGGCGAGGAAGAAGCACGTTTCACGCGCGACCCGAATGGCGACTCGCGCCGCAGCGCCATCAAGCAGGTGGCCAGCGGCCGCTTCGGCGTGACGACAAATTATTTGATCAACGCCGACGAACTCCAGATCAAGATGGCGCAGGGCGCCAAGCCCGGCGAGGGTGGACAGTTACCCGGCCACAAGGTGGACGAAGTGATTGCCAGAACGCGCCACTCCATCCCCGGCGTGGGCCTGATCTCGCCGCCGCCGCACCACGATATCTACTCGATCGAGGATCTGGCGCAGCTCATCTATGACCTGAAGAACGTCAATCCGCAGGCGCGTATCTCCGTCAAGCTCGTATCCGAGGTTGGCGTCGGCACCGTGGCTGCAGGCGTTTCCAAGGCTCATGCCGACGTCGTGCTGATTTCGGGCGACACCGGCGGAACGGGCGCTTCGCCGCTCAGCTCCATCAAGCATGCCGGCCTGCCGTGGGAGCTCGGCCTTGCCGAGACACAGCAGGTTCTGCTGCTCAATGATCTGCGCAGCCGTATTCGGGTGCAGACCGATGGCAAGCTGCAGACGGGCCGCGATGTGGTCATCGCCGCGCTGCTCGGCGCCGAAGAGTTCGGCTTTGCCACCATGCCGCTCATCAGCCTGGGCTGTATCATGATGCGCAAATGCCATCTGAACACCTGCCCGGTAGGTATCGCCACGCAGGACCCGGTTCTGCGCGCGCGGTTCACCGGCACGCCCGAGCACGTCATCAACTTCTTCTTCCTCATCGCCGAACAGATGCGCCAGCACATGGCCCAGCTCGGATTCAAGACCGTGGATGAGATGGTGGGCCGCGTGGACAAGATCGACGCCTCTGTCGCCGCTGAGCACTGGAAGGCGAAAGGCATCGATCTTTCTTCGATCCTCTATGCTCCCACACTACCCGCACGCGTTGCGCGCCGCTGCGTGCAGGCTCAGGATCACGGACTCAGCCAGGCGCTGGATCACGCGCTGATCGCCAAAGCGGGCCCGGCACTCGAGTCCAAGACGCCTGTTTCGGCCAGTTTCTCCATCCGCAACGTGCATCGCACCGTAGGCGCCATGCTTGGTGGCCAGATTGCCCGCCGTTATGGATCGGCCGGCCTGCCGGACGGGACCATCCACTTCCGCTTCCAGGGATCGGCAGGACAGAGCTTCGGCGCTTTTGTCCCAACCGGCGTAACCCTCGAACTGGAAGGCGATTCGAATGATTACCTTGGCAAGGGTCTCTCCGGCGGGCGCATCATCGCCTATCCGCCCAAGACTTCGAGCTTCCTTCCCGAGGAAAGCATCCTCGTCGGCAACGTTGTTCTATACGGCGCAACCTCCGGCGAAGTCTTCCTGAACGGCATCGCCGGTGAACGCTTTGCGGTTCGCAACTCCGGCGCCACCGCCGTCGTGGAAGGCGTAGGCGATCATGGCTGCGAGTACATGACCAACGGCCTGGTGATCGTGCTGGGGTCCACCGGCCGCAACTTCGCTGCCGGCATGAGTGGCGGAATCGCCTTTGTCTACGACGATCAGGGCGACTTCTCAACACGCCGCTGCAACCGGACCAGCGTGGATCTCGAACCGCTCACGGACCAGTCTGACGTGAACCGCGTGCGCGGCCTGCTTGAGCGCCATCGCGATCTGACCGGGAGCCCGCGCGCCGCCTGGGTGCTGGAGCACTGGGCCAGCGAGCAGGCAAAGTTCATCAAGGTCTTCCCGCACGAGTACAAGCGCGTACTCGGCGTGCCGCGCGTCGAGTCGGTCTACGTTTCTCCCACATCACAGTCGCCTCTGGTGGCGGCCACGGCAGAGGTGCAACATGGGTAAGGTAACCGGATTTCTGGAGCTTAAGCGTGAACAGCCGACCCGCCGCAAGGTTGAGGAGCGGGTAAAAGACTGGTTCGAGATTTACGAGCCTTTCCCTGAAGAAAAGCAGCGCGAGCAGGGCGCGCGCTGCATGGACTGTGGTGTGCCCTTCTGCCACAACGGCTGCCCGGTCAACAACCTGATCCCCGACTGGAATGACCTGGTTTACAACGGCCGATGGGAAGCCGCTATCCGCCGCCTCCACTCCACCAATAACTTCCCTGAATTCACTGGCCGCATCTGCCCGGCTCCCTGCGAGGCCTCCTGCGTACTGGGCATCAATCAGCCACCGGTTTCCATCAAGCTGATCGAGCGCAGCATCATTGAACGCGCCTGGGATGAGGGCTGGATTCATCCTGAACCGCCGGAGGAAAACACCGGCAAGCGCGTCGCCGTGGTGGGCAGCGGTCCATCCGGTCTTGCCGCCGCCCAGCAGTTGCGCCGCGCCGGTCACTCGGTCACCGTCTATGAGAAGAACGACCGCATTGGCGGCCTCCTGCGCTACGGCATCCCCAACTTCAAGCTGGAAAAGCACGTCGTCGACCGCCGCCTGGAACAGATGCGCGCGGAAGGCGTTACCTTCCTGACCAACGCGCATATCGGCGTCAACGTTCCCGTGCAGTCTCTCACCGAGCACTACGACGCCATCGTGCTCTGCGGCGGCTCCGAGCAGCCCCGCGACCTTAAGATTCCGGGCCGGGAACTCAAGGGAATCCACTTTGCCATGGAGTTCCTGCCGCAGCAGAATCACCGTAACGAAGGCGATCCCGTCGATCCTTCCACGGCGATTCTTGCCACCGGCAAGCGCGTGATCATCATCGGCGGAGGCGACACCGGCGCCGATTGTCTGGGCACGAGCCTTCGGCAAGGCGCAAAGAGTGTCCACCAGTTTGAGATTATGCCCAAGCCGCCGGCCGACCGATCACCCATGACTCCCTGGCCGCTTTGGCCGCTCCAGTTGCGTACGGAAAGCTCGCACGAAGAGGGGGGCATCCGCGACTGGACCGTAAACAGCATCAAGTTCACCGGAGACGAGCACGGCAACGTCAAGCAGCTTCATGCTATTCGTGTCGGCCCGCCACCCAAGTTCGAGCCTATCCCCGGCACCGAATTCACACTGGATGCCGATCTGGTGCTGCTGGCGATGGGCTTCCTCGGGCCCGTCCGTACCGGTATGATTGAGCAGTTGGGTCTGGCCCTCGACAACCGCGGCAACGTGGCTACGACGAACTACATGACTTCCGTGGAAGGCATCTTCGCCGCTGGCGATATGCGGCGCGGCCAGTCATTGGTGGTCTGGGCCATCTCCGAAGGCCGAAAGGCAGCGGCAGCGGTCAACAGCTACCTGGCCGCAAAAGAATCCCGTTCCCCTCAGATCCATCGCGCCCTCGTTTAGAGTAACCCCGGTGGAGATTCCCGTCTGCATGAATCTCCACCATGAATTGCAGGTGGTATACCAACAACCCATAGATTCTGCTTCCCGCAACTCAGACCGGCAAGCTGAAAGGACCGGAAGGCGCGGAAGTCTGCCCGGGAAGTCAGCGGAACATCCGGCAAGCTAGCTCGTCATGAGCCTTTGTTCAGAAAGATTCTCGACTGCTTAAAGTACCAATCGTTATGATGACACTGCCTTCCATTTTCTGGTATGCTGTGCGCACAATCCCGGCCGGAAGAGCTTGCTTCAGGTTGTTATTCCTGTCTGGAAGTGCTGAAATGCTTAGTTTTTCTTGGTTAGCATGCCCTCGACCCAACATGAGGTTCAATCATTGAACTCTCCTGCGAGCCGAACCACACCGTTGCACGCACACCCCATGCTGAAGCAATCTGGTCTAACGGTCACCATCGTCATTTGTACCCGCCATCGCCCGGCAGCTTTGAGAAACTGTCTCCAGGCCATTGCCCGGCTGAGTCCGCCCGCAGATGACGTTCTCGTAATTGATAATTCCGAGGGAGATCCCGAAACGGTAAAGGTTGCGGGCGAATTTGCGGTTCGCTATCTGGTGGAAGCCGGTGCGGGATTGAGCAGGGCACGCAATCGTGGACTGGCCGAATGCGGCTCCGACATCATCGCTTATGTGGACGACGACGCTCTGCCTTGCGAGAACTGGCTGGAGCTGATTCTTGAGCCCTTTTCCGATCCGTCAGTTGGGTCGGTGACAGGCGACACGATCCCTCCCGGCGTCACGGCCGATGCCGGTCACTTCCCGCCGAGCCGTTCCCTCAGCAGGAAAGATCGCCAATGGTTTGAAATCGCAACCTTTGGAGGGTTGGGCATGGGCACGAACATGGCCCTGCGCAAGTCCGCCTGCGTTGAGTGGAAGGGCTTTGACGTGCGACTGGGCAGAGGCGCCCCGCTGCAGATCTCTGAAGAAAGCCATGCCTTCGCTTCTCTTCTGAATGCGGGCTACCGCGCCGTCCATGTGCCAGCCGCGGTTGTCGTGCATCCATCCAAGCCAATCGATATCGAACGGATCGAAGAAGAGGCAACCTGCTCCGTTGCCTATTGGCTGCTATTGTTCTTCGAATTTCCCGGGCACCGCTTCGACATGGTGAGATTCCTCTCCCGGCGCTTGCGAGGAGAATCGCTGACCTGGCCGCGCGATCCTCAAACCCCTGGCGAAATCATCTCCAGCGGATGGCGCGTCCGCTTGAAAGCAGGATTGGCCGGAGCGCTGCTCTATCTTCGTTCCAGAAGACTTCGCGAAAAGTAAGAAGCCGCCATATCCCCGATCATGTGAATTCAGGATAGAGTCGCACGCCCCTACCCCGACCTGCCGAGCGCCATTGCCTTGTGAAGCCAGTGAATCCGCCGCCTGATTTGTAATGCGCGCACGCCCAGATTGCAGAAGAACGGAACATCAAGAAGCAGTTCTCCAAGGCCGCACGCGGGAGACAGAGCCAAATCTGTGGCCTCCGGAGACATCGCGGCAATCCTGCGTAACGTCAGCTTCCAGCGGGGCGCCCTGCCGAGCGAGCTTAAGTGGCCCGTGGTCCAGGCATCCGGATGCTCTTGCCCGAACCTCACGTCTGCAATCGCAAACGCCTCGGCATCACGAATCAGATCAGCGTGCGTTTTCGCGTAATACTGATACGCGACAGCCCGTTCAACATAGACGGAGCGCGCTCCTTGCCTGAAGAGACGGACACCCAACTCCAGGTCTTCTCTCATTTTGAAACGCTCGTCAAACCCTCCCACCTCCATCAGCAGATCGCGGGAAATGGATGAATTGCCGAAGACACACTCGATTTCTTCCGGCTTGGGCGCAACAGTTGAATGCTTCTGCTTCAGATAAAAAGCGCCCAGTTCGCGATTAAAACATTCCGCTGCCAGGCTGCGAGGGCTATCAGGGCTCAAGAAGATGCATCCAAACCCGATTGTTCGAGGATCATCCTTGTGCGCCGCCACGTGCGCCTCCAGCAGTTCAGGAACACAGAGCATGTCATCGTCGAGAAAGAGCAGAAGGTTTGCTTCGGCGCCACGGGCTCCCGCATTCCGCGCGCTGGCGAGTCCACGATTCTCCTGCTCGATAACCCGCAGTTGGCAGGGCGCGTTCAGACCGCGAATGGCTTCCGAAGTACCATCGTCCGAACCATCCACTACAATGACAATCTCGTAGCATGCCGGCGGATAACTCTGATGGAAAAGGGTCTCAACCGTGCGTTTGACCATCTCACGCCGGTTGAATGTTGGAACGATGACCGAAATTTCCATCGATTCCTTTCGGCACCATCGAAGTTCACCGTCAAGATGCGCAATTCCCGGTCTTGCTCCTTCAAATTCGGAATGCCGCCTGCAGTGTAGAATCAATATACCATTGAGAGAAAGAAGGCAAGCTGCCCGCGCCTTTCAACAATCGCCACCGGTACGATATCGTTAGTGCGGGAGGTTAGCGTGACGGGGCTGAAAAATCGCCTGCCTTTACGACTGCGCATGTGGCTAAGACTCTGCCGCGGCGGCGCCCGCCGCGCCTCAGTTGTCTTCAATGGGGTCACTGATTGGTCCGCCCTGCGTCGCCTCCACCCTTACCGCCCTGACTTTGGGTTCCATTACGGCAAATGCATTGACAGGTATTACATCGAGTGTTTTCTTGCCGAGCATCAAAACGCGATTCACGGAAACATAGCTGAGATCGGAGGAGATACTTATATCCAGCTGTTTGGAAATGGGCGGATCGACCATTACGATGTTATCGACATCGATGAACAGAATGAACAACGCACCCTGACTCTCGACCTTGCTCAACCTGCATCCGCGCCCGAGAGCATCTTCGACTGTATTCTTTGCATGCAGACGTTGTTTGAAATTTACGACCACACCGCGGCGTTGATGTCTCTGAGCAAAATGCTCAAGCCAGGAGGCGTTCTTCTTGTTTCCCTACCGGGCATCAGCCAGCGAGTACCTCAACTCATGCTGGGCGGCGGCGGCGACTGGTGGCGCTATACGGCATCATCCGCCATGCGGCTCTTCGCGAATGTTTTCGGAGAAGAGAACGTAGAGGTCTGCACCTACGGAAATGTCCTTGCCGCGACAGCCTTCTTGCACGGACTTGTTGCGGCAGAATTGACGCGCCCTGAACTGGAATACCACGACCCTGACTACGAGGTAATCATCGGCGTGAAAGCCACACGGCAAGCGCCAAGGTAAATCCCTATGTCCGATGGCACAGCGCTCGTCTCCGTCACTATTCCATTCCGCAATCGCGAGGATTTTCTTCCGGATGCCATTGAGAGCGTAATCGCGCAGACATATCCACGTTGGGAGTTATTCCTGGTGGACGACGGGGCCACAGACAGGAGTACGGAAATCGCGCGCAGTTATGAGGCAAGACTGCCAGAACAAATTCACTTTTTAGAACATCCCGGACATATCAATTGCGGTGTAACCCGCACCCGCAATTTTGGCGCTGCGGCAAGCCAGGGCGAGTATCTGGCATTCCTCGACTCCGACGATGCCTGGCTCCCCCATAAGTTGGAGCATCAGATTGCCGCGATGGAAGCTTCACCCGAGGCTGGCCTGTGCTATGGGCCCAGCGAATATTGGCATAGCTGGAATGCAGATTCAAAGGAACCCCTGAAGGACGTGATTCAGCCTGTTGCTCCCGCTGGGAAGTTATACTTCCCCCCTTTCCTGCTGGCGAACAGCCATCCATTCGGAAGCTATGCTGCGCCTTGCCCATCAAGCTTTCTGATCCGTCGCAACGCCTTCGATCTGGTTGGGGGCTTTGTTGAAGCATTTCATCCAGGAACTTATCAGCTATATGAGGACACGGCCTTTCTTACCAAGATGTACCTCAAAGTGCCCGTCTACGTCACAGATGTTTGTTCGGACCGCTACCGCTGTCATTCGCAATCCATCTGGTATCGCACGCAGGGAACGACCCGGGAAGAGCTTGAGAGACGCTTCTACTTCGTCTGGTTGCGCCAGTACCTTCAATCGCAGCAAATCACCGATCCTGCTCTTTGGAAGCTGGTTCGGCAAAAAGCCCGTATGTATTGGTATCACTTACCGCCCAAGGCAACCGGGCTTCTCAGGCGTGTAAGCAACAAATTGTCCCATTGACTTGAACACATTTCTGGTATCGTCTTTGTAGATCATCCATCCTATGTGAATCATGCAGCCCTTTATGCCAGAAAGCAGTCATTCCGTTACCAGCGTAGCTCCTGCGAACCGCAGGACGGCGGGAAGCGTTGCATGGAACTATGCAGGCTATAGCTATCAAATAGCGATTAACATCGGTCTCACATCTTATATAGTCAGGCGTATTTCCGTAACCGAATACGGATTGCTCCTCTTTGTCATGTCACTTTCCGGCGCGCTTTATCTTCTGGATTTGGGACTATCAAGCATCCTGGTGCAAGCGTATGTTGAATCGTTTGTGAGTGCGGGAAAGGATCGTGTCAATGAACTGTTGAGCACAGCCTTTTTATCCTTATCCGCCCTCGGAACCGTCGGTGTGCTCATTTTTCTTGGTCTCGCTGTATCGCTTCCTGGTCCATTCAAAATCCCACATTCTTACGTCCACGACGCTTCCGTTATCTTTGTTCTTGCAGCGCTGGTCATTCAATTTGGTCTTCCTGCAATCGCTATTGAGAACGTATACCAGTCAGCTTCCCGCTTCGACCGAATTAGTCAAATTCAGTTTATCGTATGTACGGTGCAGGCGTTGTTGTCAATCCTGATTCTGAGCGCAGGTTACGGAATTATTGCTCTCGCATCGATACAACTTTCTGTCGAACTCCTGCGGCTGATTCTCCTTGCATTGGCGCTACCAGCCAGCGTTCCGGGAGCGCGGCTGAGTGTGAGAAGATTCAACCGAGACTTGCTCAGGCCACTCTTCAAACAGGGCAAGTGGGCCTTCTTCAGTAATACAAGTACTTATCTCTTTGACATGCTTGTTTGGCTGATTCTTGGTTCTTTTGGATCGATGAAGGAGGCGGCGCTTTTCGCCATTGCCAGCAAAGCACCAAGACGATTGTGGAATGTTGTAGACCGGGGAGCGAACGTTACGCTTCCCCTGTTATCACAGTTCTCGGTTGGAAATGACACAATTCGTCTTAAGCACACTTATTTCAAGACTCAAAAGCTCGTCTTTGGGGCCGTACTTCCATTTGTAGTGCTCGGCTGCTTCTTTGCCCCTTCCTTAATTCAGGTTTGGGCCGGAAACCAGTACACCAGAGCTGCGATCGTCATGCGGTGGCTTCTGGTGGCCGCCTTTTCACACGCCATTGCCTACTCTTCCGATTTACTTCTCTACGCATGCGGTGAAGTCAAAAGAGCCGCGAAGATCTCTGTTTGGAGCAGCACCATAAGCATTCTTGCAGCACTGCTTCTCGTATCTCGTTATGGGGCAGCTGGCATCGCGGCAGGGATAGCTCTCACTCAGCTTCTGGTAAATTGCGGCTGGTATAACGTGGCTGCCTGCAAGTTGTCTCATACTTCGTTCATATCACTGCTTCGGGAGTTGTTTGATGGTATGGCTTGGCCATTAACCGCGATAACTCTTGAGACTATTTTTATTCGCAGCGTTTCGGCTTATCTATCTCCGGCGTGGCAATTGACGGCCGCATTTGCCGCTGGCTTTATCTATCTTGCCATCTGGGGATTTCGTACCGCGCTTCCTCTCTATCGCGGCTACGCTGAGGTTACAGCCTGATGGCAGAGGGGATGGCCCAATTCACGTCGTCTCTGCAATGTAGTGTGATTGTCACTACGTGGAAGAGACCGGTTCTGCTAAGAAACACCCTCCGCTCCCTACTTCGTCAATCCTATCCACATTTTGAAATTATCGTTGTTTGCGATGGCGACGACGCGGATGTACGCGCAATTTCATGTGACTTCAAAGAGTGGAACCTGATTCGCTGGGTCTTTCACAGCGTCAATCGAGGCTTGCCCGCAGCTCGTAACACAGGGGCCAGAGAGGCTCAAGGGGATGTCGTTCTATTCCTTGACGACGACGTTATAGCCGAGATCGATCTCGTTGCCACGCATATGCGCCATTACCAGGAAGCTTCGCACTGGCGCCGCCTAGCTGTCATAAGCCTTGCCTCTGAGGACCGGCAGACTCCGCTATCGACCTATGTGAATGAGCGCCTTCACAAGCATTGGAAGCGAAATCTAGACTTCTACTCACAATCTCTCAGCGAAACCGGCGAGAATTCGGTCGGCGAGGAGATTGAGAGAATCATCTGCTTTGGTCTCAATTGCTCGATCCGCCGCGATGCATTTCTGCACTCGGGAGGCTTCAATGAGCATTTTCGAGCTTCCGACGAGGAATTGGAGTTGGGCCTTCGCCTCTATCTATCCGGAGTCGAATTCATATTTGAACCGCGTAAACTGCTCACACATAAGAACTCGAAGAACCTGAGCCAGTATTTCCGGAACTGCTGGAGTGCAAGTGGCACGCTGGACACGCTCCGCGTCTTTGAACTTGGACAAAGAAATGCGCAGACCCGGCACCTCGTCTCCATGTTTCATGGTTACTGGCTGAACCGGCTGGCCGCGAGGACATCCTGGTATCTGTCTGAACCTCTGCATACACTTTCAGCTGAACTTGAGATTCAAGCTAATCAATGGCGGTCGCGGTTCCTTTTCGCAGTGTGGGCGAGAATCACGCAAACCGCGGACTACTGGAGCAGCGCCAAAGACGCCGGCTGCACCGTTGAGAAGCTGAAGAGCTTAGCGGGAACCCCAAAGTTGGCTCTGATGCTTCATTCGGTGTGCCGGCCTTCGTCGCCCGAGGAAGCGGCATACTACATATCCCCCCAGCGATTCAGGCGCTTCATGCGCTGGTTTCTTGCCGCAGGCTACAGCACAGCGACGACAGAAAAGTGGATCAAGGATAACTTATCGAAGAAGGAAGTTCTGCTGACATTTGATGATGGATATGATGATCTATACGATGAGTTATTGCCACTTGTAATTCAGTATCGCCTCACCCCACTTATCTTTCTGGTTGCCGGCCGAATTGGCCAATCAAATCTCTGGGACCAGCAGATTGGACTTCGCGCGCGCAATCTCTTGACTCTAGAGCAGATTCGAGAGATGCAGAAGCATGGCGTCGAGTTCGGTTCGCATACATTAACTCACCCCTGGCTTCCTGGCATCACGGATGAACAATTGCGGCGTGAAGTTGTTGATTCAAAGCATCGCCTTGAGGATGCTCTGGGCGTCGAAATTTCATCGTTCGCCTACCCCTCCGGCGGTGTCGACCGCCGGGTGCGCGCCGCGGTGGCTGAAGCTGGATATAAACTCGCATTTACTATTCAGGCAGGCCTTAATTGGTGGAACGATCCGCTGTGTCAAAGACGCGCGGACGTGAACGATAACATCACGTTTCTTGATTTTGCCTTCCAATTACGTACCGGGTACAACGTTCGTGAGGCGGCTTCCGAGCGATTGAAAGCCTTTGAACGCGATCTGCCTACAAACGTACTGCGAAATATAGCAAAAAGCCTGCACAATCTAGGACACGAGGCGATCATGAAATTCTCGAAGAAAGCATAGAAGCGAGATAGTTGAAAAATTCACTTGCCACCGGACCTCAAAAAGATTCATGTGCCATACAAGACGGAGCTAATTCTTGCTCCTAATCGTTGATGTTACGGACCAGCCTCTAGCGAGCTTTCGTCTCAGCCTGCAAGGTTACCGTACTCTCAATCGTCAGTCGCACCGGGCCCAGCAGCCCTGATAGAAGCAGCGGCGAATCTGCTTTGAATTTCGTGATGTTTGAGTGGGTGAAGCGCTGCGCCTCGGGAAGGCTCTGGTCGCCAATGATCCGGTTTGGCCATAAGTTCGTCACCTGAATCTTAAGTGCGTTAGCCCCTCCATGCACGGCTGAAGTCACATCAACGCTGAAGGGCTTCTTCCACAACACACCCATCTCCTTGCCGTTCACGAAAACGCGCGCCGTCTCATGCACTTCGCCCAGATCGAGGATCACACGCGCAGGATGGGGTAATTGCGCAGGAAGCTCGAATTCCGAGGAGTAAGTCGCTGTTCCGGAAAAATAACGCACCCCATTTTCTTTTGAGTCACTCCACGACTCGAGAATTTCCAGCTTGATTTTGGCCGGCGCACCCCAGTGCGGGGGAAAGGTAAGCGTCCAAGGCCCCTGTAGTGGCAAAACCTTCGTCTCTGCTACCACAGTTGCATACCGCTTCCCTGCCGCATCCACGGCCCTATATTGCCCCGCCTGCTGCGCACGCAGCATCGTACGGCCGCCGCGCATTTCCACGGAGTACGGTCCCACGCCCGATTTCATTTGCGGGAAAATTTCCTGTCCATCGCGCACCAGCCGCACCACATGCGGCCCCGCCGCCCTGCGGAAGACAATGATGCGCGATCCGTAGGCCGCAAACCACACTGGCAGATTGGTACGCCCATCGGCAGTCTCCTGGTAGACACCCGGCAGTTGGATCGCACCCGTCTGCGGCGACCATATCTCCGGCGCAAGGCCGTGCACGCGGAAGCTCAGCACCGTTGCAACTGCAACGGGCCTGGTATTACGGATGAAGTAAATTTCCGTCGCGCCGGAACGCCGGTGAATGAAATCGAAATCCTCGTCGGGAGCGGGGCCGGCGCTGCTCAGATCCGGCCCAATGCCCGCATCTTTTAATGCCTGCCGCGCCGATTCTCCGCAGACGATCTTGCCTTTGCCAACTTCGCTCGCGCCTTTGCCCTCGCTGCCGCATCCTGCCCAGAGTGGGTTTGCGATACTCTGTACATCGGCATCCGTAGCCGTCTGCGTTGGCAGGCCGGTAAGGTGCGTGGGCTTTTCGCCTACAACCGTTGCGCCTTCATGCACAAGCCGATCAATGGCCTTGAGCGCGGGCAGCGAGATATTGGTGAGCGGCGGCATGACGAGTTCGCTGTACTCTGTGCCATTTGCCAGGCGGATGCGGTGATGATCGACGCTCAAGCCATGCGTCAGTACATCCTCATCAACCACATCGTAGTCATAGCCGGGCAGTACATGCGCGGGGTCAGCGCCTTTGTACTGCACAAAGTTCGGCACCTGATCGCCGTAATAATAGAGGACATCCGACGCCGGCAACCCCTGCTGCATCATGAATTGCACGCGCCCCATGTAATCAAAGAAGGCTTTTCCGTCGCGAAACCAAGTGACCTTGGGGTTGAAGTGCGTACCGGCGAAATACTCCTGCCCCGGCAGCCCCGTTGATGCAGGCGACGAAGTGAACTGGTGCCATACAAGCAGATTCAACCCTGCGCACACCGCCTGGTCGAAGGTGGGCTTCAGGTTCATCGACGGCGACTCTTGCCACTGCGGGCCTAAATCTGTAAGACCTTCAGCGGCTACCAGCGTTTTGCCGTAGATATGCGCCGCGCTTGACGCCTCCTTCACGAAGAAGCGATCGAGATCAGTGGAGCGATGAGTCTTTGATTGCGCCCAGAACTCTGTTTGCGGAAAAGTATCTGCTCCGAGCAGGCGCAGGGCATCGACGGGCGCTCCATGCGGGCCGCCGGATTCGGGATGAAAGCCCAGTCCATTCTTCGCCGCCATCGCTCCGAAGAGCTGATAGTGGTTGCGCAGAATCAGGTTGCCGATGGTGCGGCGAAAGTCGTTCAGAAAGCGATCGCTGGTTTCGCGGCTGTTCTCGATGCGGCCTGCGACAATCGGCAGATAGGGCACGGGATCGTAGCCGTGATCGGCCATAAATGCCTGGCGGAAGGTGGGCGTCCAGTTCACGCCTCCTACCTCCCAACTGTCGGTGTACACATACCTGAGGGAGTTGCCGCAATAAGGCTTCGCCGCCGTAAGCAGTGGCTGGACGTTCGTGTTCCAGTAAGTCATGAATGCGTCGCGGTCCATGTAATCGATTACTAGACCCTGCCACTTCCCACTGCTCGTGGAAACCCTGGAGTTTGAACTGGTGTAGCCGATCCGCAACACCTCCCACTGGCCCTTGGGTACGTTCCATGTCAAAGCGCCATTTGGCGACATCCGCGCGGTCAGATGCACCACCTGATCGGCGTCAAAATCGGCTTCGCCCGGGACTGAGGGAAAGTCTTCGAGCAATGGCTTTGAATCCGGCACCGAGAATCCAGCCTCGACAAACACCGCCTTCCGCTTCAGGTCGCGTATGGGCCGCCGCATATCGCCGGCCGCAGTATCGCCCGCTAGCGCAGGCCCATGGCGCAGCGGATAGGCCAGCACCGCAATGTCGCGGTAAAAGCCATTCTTCATGGGGGGTGTTTCAAGCTGGAGGGTCTGCTGTCCGGGGCCGCTCACTATTTTCCGCGACCACGTGAGCAGCTTGGCAGACTGCGCCGGCGTTACGGTAGGACCGCCCACATTCCACCCGCTCTGGATGGTGAGGCTGATCTGCAGCCCGAGCCGTCTCGCTTCTTTCAGTGTGTGCAGAAAGAGATCGCGCCAGGCAGGGCTGCCGAACATCGGCCCGGCAGGCACGTCCCTATTCCCGCCCTGGTTGGAGCCGTTGGCGTCCATCAGGATTGCGCCGCCATAGCCCTCGCGGCGCATGGCCTCCAGATCGCTGGTAATGGTTGCTGCATCGGTGTGGCCGTTTAGCCACCACCAATACGCCAGCGGCTTGGCCGAGCGTGGCGGAGTGAGAAAGCCAGACTCCAGCGCGTTGGCTGGGCTCTGCGGAGCAGGCTGAGCCGGCCCGGGAGCGGAACCCAGTAGAACCAGCGCCACGACCACCAAAATCCCCAATCCGCATCTGTTTCTCGCTGCGCACACCAGGCTCTTCATGGTTTCGGGCCCCTCACTTCGTTTATTTTGAATCCGGGCTGGATTATATAGCGTGGCGCTGCAGCCTCGGCAAACCTGCTGCCTTTACGGTGATTCATTGACTTCATTCAAGCGCAATAAACCGGATGGCCGGCCCGGGCTCGCATACGGCCGAGAAGCGCAACTCATTCTGCGCACCACTGCGATCAAGCGGAGCTTCAATCCAGACTGCGCCCACGGCTCCGCTGGTGGAAGGAAATGCGATGCGTGTCGCATCCTGCCCGTTCACGCGAAGCTCCGCGAAGCGGGTCGACGGCCCAGGGTTGGTGTAGACCATCTCAATCGGCGCCATTGGAAAGCGTGAGGATACCCGGCTGAATACGAGTTCGTGATTCTTCGTGACGTTGCTGCCTGCGGCCGATTCGCTAGACACAGATGGCGGGTAGCGCGTCATCCTGCCTTCGCGTCCGCGGACAAAGAGCATGATTGCGTCTCCGGCCGGAACAGTAACTTAATAAGAATCTGAAAATGAGCCGAGATCCTTTCCGGCCCACAGATCTTTCGCATCCGCCTCAGAACCTCCCAGGCCGAGGTCGCTCCAATGAACCGCGATGGGGGCGGCGGAAGCAGTGCGATTCAGCAACACGACGGCGCGCTCGCCCGGCGTTACAAGGCGCTTGGACCACACTTCAAGCCCGCCTCCCTGTTCCGCAACCTTGATCGCCTGCAAGCCAAGAGCATCCTGGTCAACAGCAAGAACAGCAGAATTGGTGAGAATCGCGCGCGTCGCTTCACTCAGTTTGGTCAGGTCAGCACCAACAATCAGCGGCGCGCCAGAGATGGCCCACAGGCTCATGTGAACGCGGTTCTCGGCATCGCTTAGGCCCGGCATGCCAATCACCATCATGTCGGGATCGTTGTAGAAACCAGTGTGCTCCGCTTCGGGATGAATTCCCTGATCGAAGTTGCGGAGCATCTTCTGAAAACTGGCCTTGCGGCCTGTGTTCTTGCTCCCCGCCACAACCGGAGCCACGATGTCACCGCTGGTTCGCCAGATATCCGCCGGTGCGCCGCCCACATTGGGAGCCCACGTCCAGGGGCTATTCCTGCCCCACTCGCAGATAGAAAAGTAGAGCCGATGGCCGGTGATGGCCTCAGCGTGCGCGATCGCCCGCGCAATCTCAGCATATTGAACGGCCGGGTCGAGATTCTCTTTGTTGCCTCCGCACCAGTCCACCTTAACGTAATCGAATCCCCAGCGCGCAAATTGCAGGAAGTCCTGTTCGTAGTGGCCCTCACTGCCCTGGTTCGGATAACCGGGCCCGATATCGGGAGAAAAAGTCCCGCAGCCGTTCTTTCCGGCATCGGTATAGATACCGGCCTTGAGCCCCAGGCTGTGAATGTAGCGAACGATGTTGGACATGTCGCCCGCGCGTTCTCCCGGAGCCAGCGCAGGCCAAGCCTTCGGGTCCACGACGATGTTGCCGTGCCCGTCGCGTTGGCCGAGCCACCAGCCTTCATCGATGTTGATGTACTGGTAGCCGGCCTTGTGCAGCCCGGTGGAGATCATGGCCTTGGCCTGATCCATCACGACCCGGGAATCGACAGTATTAGAAAAGCTATTCCACGAGGACCAGCCCAGGGGCGGAAGAGGGATGGCAATCTGTTTCGGCGCGCTCTGCGCACGCAGTCCAACCTGCCCGAAGAGCGGAACAGCAATAAGCACTGTAGCGATTACCCGAGCAGGGGAAAATGAGAGCCTTGACCCGAATCTGTTCATCCTGTCTCCTGAAACTCCGCCTATCACCGTAAGCGCACAAACCCGGCCTTGGCAATGGGAGGGTCAGAATTGCCGCTGTAGCTGCGTTGGGCATTCTGCTCATCGTTGTAGCAAGTGCGGGAAACACAAAGCGCCGGTTGCATCTTTGTTCAAGGTCCATTTGCTCAGCCGGAAAGGAACATCGGCGCGGCGAAACCGGCGCGTCACGTTCTGTTTTGCACGCGAGGATCGGATTGTAGTGGACTATCAGGACGATCACGGGAGGTAACTGAAATGACCATCAGCCAAATGTACAATCCTCTCCATCCCGGTGAAGTGCTGCGGGGGTCAATGGGAGAGATGAGCGTAACCGCACTTGCAAAGCATCTGCATGTTTCACGAATCATTCGCTCGCGCATTCTCAACAGCGCAGCCGGAATCAGCGCGGATATGTCCCTGCGTCTTTCCGAGGCGATGGGCATGCAGGCGACTCTGCATTCAAGAACCGTGCATGTGCTTCTACCACCTGCCGAAAGCTCAGTATTGAAACCATCGCCGGATATTGGATGGCCTGAAGATCCATGTAGCTTCCATCTTCAGTTCGTTTCAGTTCAATGACGACCAAAGTTCCGTCCCTATCGAGAGCGCGCACGTCTACGCGGCGCTTACTGTCCACCCATTGAGAGAATTCTTGAGCCAAGATCAGCAGATCCTCGCCCAATACGTCGATCTGCCTTTTCAAGAGCCGTTGGAGATCGTTGCGTTCTCGAATCATCTGTTCTTGCAAAGGGGTTCCTGGAAGCGCAGAAAGACTCTCGTGCGTGAGTTCATAGATTGGCCTATGGTTAACGACCCTGGAACATAGATGGGGCCATGAGGCGGGCAATCCGTTGGCGGCGGCGCCGCCTCGGAGTACCAATCTACCTCGGAAACAGGCTATCCCAGGTCGGCTCTGCTCTAGCTCTCGCACGCCATTCACGCCGACCAGGATTCGGACCGAAAAGTCTTTGGGCTGTATCTGGGGCTCAAGCCCGCTGATTTTGTTGGCGTTACGGCACGACTAGGGTCGTGCCCTTTTACAAAACCAACTTTCACCAACGGCTGTCAGGGTCTATTCCTCAATGTGGTATGAGTACTCTTCGATCACCGGGTTGGTGAGCACGTCGCGGGCGATGCGCTCCACCTTCTCGCGGGCGGCTTCGGCGCTGAGTCCGTTGCCCAGGGAAATCTGGAAATACTTGCCCTGGCGGACGTCGGCCACATCCGAAAATCCGATCTTGTGCAGGGCGTTCTGGATGGTTTGGCCCTGGGGGTCCAGGACCGACGTCTTCAGCGTGACATAGACATGCGCCTTCATGATCCTTGATTATAGAAGTTCCGGTAGCGTGTCGGCCGCTGCCCCCGGTTCCGGATCGATTCCCCGATACCGGATATTGCGGTCGTGACCTCGAAGGAGATCTACAAAGAAATGACCAACTATCTGGAATTGCCCGTCGGTGACCGCGCCCCCGAGGTGTTTCGCGCGGTAATCGAAATCCCCAAAGACGGAACGCAAAAGTTTGAATACGACAAGCAACTGCACGTCTTTAAACTTGACCGCAACCTGCACTCACCGGTGCACTACCCTGGCGATTACGGCTTTATCCCTTCCTCTCTGAGTGATGACGGCGATCCGCTGGACGTGTTGGTGCTGGTGCCCGATCCGAGCTTCCCGGGCTGCGTGCAGGAGGTACGCCCCATCGGCCTGCTGGAGATGATGGATCAGGGCATCCTGGACGAGAAAGTGCTGGCCGTGGGCAAGAACAATCCACGCTTTGCCAATATCTGGAACTTCACCGACATCTACCCACACCTGCTCAAGGAAATCACCCATTTCTTCTCGATTTATAAGGATCTGGAGGGAAAGCGCGTGGAGATCAGGGGCTGGCACGACGCTTCCTATGCCCGCGACCGGGTGGCGCGCGCCATCAAGCTCTATCAAGAGGGCAAAACAAAACGCGCCGAGGCCGAGCAGCAGGCGGCCGTTCCGGCCAGAGGCTAACGCCACTGCGGCGGCAACCACGGTCATTGAACTTTCGGTCGGGCCTCGCTAGTCCGCAGTCGCCGTCCCGGCCCGGCAGCGACGCCCCAGCGGAACCACGGTGAGCCAATAGAGCATCGGTCCCAGCACGCCCACCGCAACCGAGAAAAGCAAGGCAGAGATTGAGCCGGTGAGTTTTTCGTCGCGCGCGGCGTAGAGCGCATAGCCGATCAGCGCCGCCGGTGCTACTCCCAGCAGACAGGCAGTAACCAGGTTGCCGGCCTTGAAAGGCCGCTCAAGGTTGGGCTCGCGAATGCGCAGCACGGCCAGCGCCACGAATTCCAGCAGCAGGCTCGATCCATAGAGAATCAGGTCCATGGAGATGAGGCGGTCAAAGGGCAGCTTGAGCGCCAGCGCCCAGGCCAGCCCGCACACGAGCACGCTCACCCAGGGGACGCCACGCCGATTGCGCCGTGCCAGCACGCGCGGCATCATGCCGTCTTCGGCCATGGCCATGGGCAGCCGCGTGTAGCTCATCACCAGCGCGTTGAACATGCCGATGCCGGTGATGCAGCCGCCGGCCACCACCGCCATCTCAAGCAGCGGACCCCCGACCGCCCGCACCGCCGTCGTCCAGTCGCCGGTGGAGAAGCTGTTCGGTGACAGGCCGGCGAGCGCCATCGCCGCCAGCGGCAGAATGTAGGTGACGGCGACCAGAATGATCGACACGATCATGGCGCGCGGGTAGTTGCGCTGGGGATTCTCGACCTCCTGCGCCACGGTGGAGGCATTGTCCCAGCCCATATAGTTCCACATCGCCACCAGAATCGCAGTAGAAAATGCCGTTGCCGAGGCCGAGCCTGCTGCCGGGCGGCCCCACTGCACAGCCGGGTGCAGCGCGAATGCCCGCCAGAATCCCAGAACAATAAAGATAGCGAACGGAGCCAGTAGCAACGCAAACAGGCCTACGGAGTCTTCGCCCACCTCCGGCGCGCCCAACAGGTTCCAGGTGGAGCATAGCGCCACCACCGCCAGCGACCATGCATAGCCCCTCCAGCCGGCGGTGAGCCCAGGGCTGAACTTTCCCAGGTACAGAACGAAGATGGCCGGATAAAGGGCCATGTCAAATATGCTGGCAGAAAGCGAGAGCCAGCTCTCCTGATAGCCCCAGAAGGGCCCGAGCGCGCGCCGCACCCAGATGTAGAACCCGCCTTCCGCGGGAATGGCGCTGGCCAGCTCGCCGATCATCAGCGCCGCCGGCAGGCTCCAAAGAAAAGGCAGCAGCAACAGGATGAGGATGGCCCTGGCAAAGCCGGCGCCGCCCAGAATGTCCTCGATTCCGTAAGGGCCGCCCGACACCATGAAATAGGTGGCCGCGATCAGCGGCAAAATGCGCATCTTCCGCTGGGCCGGCCTCGAGCCAAATCGCATCATCGTGAATCTAACGATACCTTCCCGGAGCAGGAAGGAGAAAGCGACTGCAGCGTGCCGCCCGCGCGCGGCGATCGGGTATGGCAACAGCGTGCGTTTGGCTGCGCGAATTCGATCCACGCGCACAGCGGGCGCCACTTCCGGTATAATCCCCTCTGAGCGCCGGAGAGATGGCCGAGTGGCTGAAGGCGGCGGTTTGCTAAACCGTTATAGGGTCAAAAGCTCTATCGGGGGTTCGAATCCCCCTCTCTCCGCCATCGCATTCTCTATCTTCCTCATTCCATTCGCAAATCTAGGAAAATAGGAAGTTTGTACGATTCCCATTCCGTCCGAATTGTCCAAATTATCCGGTCAATTGAGTCCCTGAGGTGCTATTTGCATGACAACAGGGTACGCTCATTTCAGGGCAAAAGCCCCACCATCGCTTTTTGCTGGTAGAAGTAGGGGCTCAGACTTGATTCCGGCGGAGCCTCAAGGAGCCTCTATCGGGAGTCTACTGCGAGCTGCGAAGAGAGACCAGTAAGTAGCTCGACAACCACGTCGACCAGATTCTTGACGCCCCGGGCAAGCCGGCCCAGCTTAAAAACAACGAGGGTGTCGCCGTCACGAAACGTTTCCGGGGCTTTGGAGAACGCGGGGCGCGCGGCGCGACTGCCGCTTGTTCTTTCCTGGAAGCTCTTCTTGCAACCTGTTGTGATTAGCGCGTCTATCTGCAGATCGAGATTCTGATTGTTGGTAGATACGCGCGCATAGCATATCAACATGGCGTGCTCTACTCTCGGTTGCGTAACGGTAAGAGCCGGAGCCGTGCGCGTTTGGGATCAACCGTTACCAGAGCGCTTGCAGTCCACCATGAGGCTGTAGCAGCTTGTCGGATGCGCAAGGCATTGAAGTCGCCGACGTAACATCATGATCGCCTGTCAGTAACCATCGGCTTATTACTTTATGGATTCTTGTTTGTTACCGCTCGCACTCGCTGTTTATAGGCCCACTTAGTCTTGACTAATTCTACTCTTGAGATATACTTGGTTCACTTTTCTTCGGCCGTCGGCGCAACCTTCGAAGCGCAACTTAGCGAGCCATCACGAGATATGGCTCTGCAAGGTCTGCCTCTTCTCATCTACGCTTGGCGTCTAGCGTAGAAGCATACTCTTGCACGGGGGGAGCTATGCGAACGGGTCAACGGCCAATTGCTATTCTTATCGCCTGCGAGCGGAAGATGGATTCCGAATTATTCTCGCAGGCGCTCAATCAGCATCCGGGATTTCGCATTGTCGCCTGCGCAGCCAGTGTGAAGGACGTCCTCGATGCTGTTCGTACGACATCGGTGGGTGTAGCCCTGATCAGCACGGCCCTGGAGGATGGTCCGCTAAGTGGTGTTCTAGCACTTCGACAGATGCATGAGATTTGTCCGGGCGTCAAGGGAGTGATTCTCTCCGAGGGGACGGAAGCCCATCTGATCGTGTCTGTCTTTCGTGCCGGTGCCAGAGGAGTCTTTTGCCTGAAGAAAGACGGGGTTGAGAAGCTCTGTCGGTGCGTGGAGCAGGTTAATGAAGGTCAAATTTGGGCGAGCAGCCCACAACTCCTGCAAGTCCTGAACGCCCTCTCGCAGTCTGCACCGCTTCGCATTGTTGATGCAAACGGAACCCAACTGCTCACTAAACGCGAAGAGGATGTGGCTCGCCTTGTTATGAAGGGATTAACCAACCGGGGAATCGCCCACGAACTGAACCTGAGTGAACATACAATCCGGAACAATCTATTCCGGATCTTCGACAAGCTCGGCATTTCCACACGAGTCGAGCTCGCGCTCTATGCGGTCACCGCACCGGTTCGCGATTCCCCGATGGCGCGTATGGACCGCGCAGATTCGGAAGCCAGATCGCTCCCTCTCGGCCAACGCTCATTCGTTCAGTAGGGTCGGTGGATCGCGCTTACCAGCGCAGAGTAGACCGCTGAGCGCCAGCAGCCTTTCAGGCGGTGAGTTGAGGTGTGCGGGTAAGACCCCGTCTCGCTCCCGCTTTCGCCTACTCCGCCTCCATCGGCCTCCATGCAGCCAAGCCATCGCCAATTGTCAAAACACATGGTCCATTCGTCTCTATCGCAATAGAGATGAATGTACCAGTCCTCCTGAGAATTGATTTCCCTACTCAAGTCTTCGAAATCAATACAAATGTACCGGGTACATCCATTCTCTTGTGTTGATTGCCTCGTCGCCGTATTCTGCATCTCTACGCAGCCAGTTCTAAACCTGAGATGTGAAGAAGACCGCGTTAAGAGGGCTGGAAGATGAGGACGTTGCAGTTGCACGGCGCAAGGCGATTCGAATTGATCA
>JAJZVZ010000229.1 GCA_021846945.1 Acidobacteriota bacterium
TAGTTCTTCCGGATAATCGGCGGAAGAAACTTGTCGTAAGACGGCGGACCGATATCGGTGATGCGGGGCTGAAGTGGAGTTGTCGTCATTGCTCACCCTCCTTCTCGGTCTTGTAATAGATGTAGGGGTTATCTCTGGGCGCGGAGACCATCTCGGGCGCCGGATCCAATCCGATGCCGTCAAGAAATGCGGGCATTCCGACCCGCTGGATCAGCTCGCCGATGCGCTCGCGATTGGTGCCGTACTCATCCCAGAAGTCCCAGATGCGCGAAACCAGCTCCTTGATCGTGTCGAGCAGTTCGTCGGCAGCCACAAAGGGAATCAGCACGGAAGAAAGCAGCGCACCCTGAAGAATGGGCGCCTTGGCCCCGATCAGGATCACCGCGCCGCGCTCCTTACCCGGACGCAGGGCCTTCGGCATCACGTTGATGCAGTGCATGCAGCGCACGCAGTCACGGTTCTGGATGCTCAGCTGCTTGCCATCCCAATCCATGCACTTGCTGGGACAGTGACTGCAAACGTCCTTCTGGATATCCAGTCCGGATGCGGCGTACTTCCCTACTTCCTCATGATCGATCTGAATCTCGTCTTTCCAGGTACCGATGATCGACATGTCAGCGCGGGCGATCGAAGCCACACAGTCATTGGGACAGGCGGACACCTTGAATTTGAACTTATACGGAAAGGCCGGCCGGTGCAGTTCGTCCTGATAGGCCATCGTCAGGTCATAGCAGAGCTTCATCGCATCGAAACACGCCCACTCGCAGCGCGCCATGCCTACGCAACTGGAAGGCGTGCGCACCGCGGATCCCGAACCACCAAGATCGAAGCCCGCGTGGGTAAGCTCCTGGAAAGTTGGCTCCAACTGGTCCGTGGTTGTGCCCAGCAGAATAATGTCGCCGGTGGATCCGTGCATATTGGTTACACCGGAACCGCGCCGCTCCCAGATATCGCAGATCGTCCGCAGCGCCTCACTCGTGTAAAACCACCCTGCCGGATGATTCACGCGCATGGTGTGGAAATGCGCGACATTCGGGAACTGCTCACCTACGTCGCTATAGCGGCCGATCACTCCGCCGCCATATCCCAGCACGCCCACCAGCCCGCCGTGCTTCCAATGGCTCTTCCGGTCCTCGTAAGAAAGCTCCAACTGGCCAAGCAGGTCTCTGGCGCTGTCATTTGTTTTGGCCGCGGATTTGATCTCGGTGACGAAACTCGGCCACGGGCCGCTCTCTAACTCATCCAGTAACTTCGTATTCACTTGTCCGTTTGACGGCTTCTTTCCTTCTTCGGCGTCCGCCATTGGCGATCTCCTTTCGCCGGGAATTGAGATTTACAGGGCTGGTTTGCAGTAATCAAATCACTGTGAGGATGAATTCTAGACTTGCTTGCATTGCGTCGATGTGACAACTATCACTGATGATGTAAGTAGCGTTTGAGAGTGTATCTATGAAGCTGGCGGAACGTCCAAATCATCGTCGTATTTCGCACATAAGTACGAGCGGAACAAACAAATATTCGCACATATCTCAGGTGCGGCTCCGGATTACCGAATTATGCTAGCCTGAATACCTTGAGGCGGATCTCCCGTGAGCGAACGACCAGCATTCTTCCCGATGTTCGTAAATCTTCAAGAAAAGCAATGCCTCGTTGTCGGTGCGGGTAGCGTGGCGGCGGCGAAGATCGCTGGACTGCTCCTCTATGGCGCCCACGTCAAGGTAGTAAGTCCGCGCGCCGTGCCGCAAATCAGAGCCCTTGCGAAGGCAGGCACTCTCGTCTGGCGGCAGAGATTCTTCTCATCGCGCGATGTTAACGGAGCCTTCCTGGCTGTCGCAGCCACTAACTCCACGAAAATCAATAGCGCCGTATTCCGCGCTTGCACAGCGCGAGGCATCCTATGCAATTCTGCTGACGATCCCGAGCGTTGTAACTTCATCTATCCCGCTGTGGTTCGCCGCGGGCCGCTGCAAATTGCAATCTCCACCGCAGGACAGAGCCCCGCTCTTGCCGCGCGGCTGCGCCGGGAACTCGAAGAACAGTTCATCCCTGAGTGGAGTGAGTGGGTTAAGCGTCTGGGTGCGCTGCGCCATGATCTGCTCGACAAAAAGATGTCCTCAGCAGCCCGCACCAAACGCCTTAAACAGATCGCATCACCCCGCGCGTTTCATGCCTTTGCACAAGAGTGCGTGAAGAAGCAACTTACTTTGCCCGCCGGAAAGCTCCGGCGCAGGTAAACAGCCAACAGTCTGCGGCGAAAGTCACAATCGTCTCGAAAGGCGTCCCTCAGTATCTAGGTCCATCTTGATTTTGCCGGTCTTACGGCATGAATCAAGTCGTATCCTTTCGTAAATCCGGCTTTCGCCATGGCCGCCAACTTACTCAGCGCCACTCCCACTCAATGAACCCAGGCTTTACATCCACCATTGCATTCACAATCAGTTCAACAAGTCCTCCGTACATGATTCGATTCTGTTCCCACATGTCGTAATAGGCGAGCATGTCGCGGAACTGGCCCTTGCAGTTACTGCAGGGAGCGCAAAGATATTTCGGCGTCTCCGGCCCGATGCAGTCTGCAAATGCATTCAGGATCTGCTCCATCTTCTTGCGGCCCGCGACATGAAAGCGCCAATCCGGAAAGTTATTACCGCTCATAATGGCAAAGCCGCTGCCGCCTCCGCAGCAGTAGTTCTCCACGCCGTGCGGCTCCATCTCGCGAAACTGCGGACAGAGAGCGCGCACGATCTCCCGCTGCGGCTCAACCACGCCCATCAATCGCACCATGTTGCAGGGATCGTGGAGGGTGACGGGAAAGTCGTTGCGCGCTGGATCGAACTTGATCTTGCCGCTCATTACGATGTCCCGCACCAGAGGCAGCCAGCTTGTGCGCGGGATGTTGAAGTCGCCGGTGAGCAGCCGGTCGGCGGTCACGCACAGCGCCTTGTGCGCATGGCCGCACTCGCCGACGATGATTTGTTTTACACCGAGCTTCTTCGCCGCTTCGACATGCTTCAAGGCTACGCGCGCAAACTGCGCATCGTCGTACCAGAGACCGTAGTTGATCGAGTCATATCCGGCCAGTTCCGAGGACATTGTCCAGTTCACGCCGGCCATGGTCAGGATCAGCGCAAAGGCTCCTGGATTCTCCGGCCAGGCCATGATCTCGCCGGCGTTGTGGATCAGCAGAACATCCGCCCCCTTCACATCCCACGGCGTGTGCACTTCAATGCCCGTTCTCTCGCTGATGTCCTCATCGATGAAGTCGACATTGTCTTTCACGATTTCCGCGGTCATGCCGGTCGAGGAACCGGCCTTGAGCTGCAGCATCGAACCCTGCTCATGCAGTTCGCGCGCGGCAATGCCCATCTCCTGGCTGAAGAGCTTGCGCAGCTCGTGCGCCACCAGGCCGTTGTCGCAGCCGATAGGACAGGTCTGCGCGCAGCGCCGGCAGAGATTGCAGCGATACGACAGCTCGATCAGCCGCGCCACCAGCGGCCAGTTCAGCCGGATGTTTCCGTGCTGCCACGCTGACAACAGCCCGCCGTGCCGGACGTACTTGAAGTACAGGCGGCGTAAGATTTCCGAGCGGTAAGTTGGCCGGTAAAGCTCGTTGAAGCCGCTGGCCTCAAAGATATGGCAGGACTCGGCGCAGGTCTGGCAGCCCGTGCAGTGCTCCATGGTGAGCAGGAGCGGCTGCAAGAACGTCCAGTTATTCTGCTTGTCGAAGAGCTTGTCCAGGCCTGAAAGGAAGCGGCCGACCAGTTCCTTCTCTTCTTCCGCGGTTTTGGGCTGTGGGATGTTGACCGCGCAGGTATCGTCCAGTCCGCACTCATACCGGGTGACGCACTGTTCGGACAACGGCGTCCAGGCGTGTTCCCGTGCCGGATCATCGAGCGGAGCCGGAAGCGGCATCAGCTCCTCGTTGTCAAGGTGAATCACGGGCTCTCGGTTGGACCGGGAGAGATCGCGCAGACGGGTGAAATGGCTCATTTCCGCACCTCCTCGGCAGGATTTGCGGATGCAATCTCTGCCCAGCTTTTCTTTCCGTCGGCGCCTACATGAGCCGCGGCCCAGGTGGGACGGTTGCGCAGCGACACCGCGACTTTGCTTTCCACGATGCCATCACGCGCATTCCTGCGGTCATCCCATCGCACCGAGTGCCAGGTGAAGTACTTGGCAATGAAGTGCGACATGTGCGTAAAAGGGATGTAGGCGGCCAGCGCTGAGACGAGAATCAGACCCAGTCCGGCGGTGGCGCCAACATGCGTCCCGCGGTCAAATCGCAAGGCGCCGCGGGCAATCTCCTCGAAGGAAGCGCCATTGACCGTGCTGCCGAGAAAGCCATAGGCGAGACACGCGAAGGCGGCGATAAAGAAAGTGAGATTGAAGATATCGCCTGCCTTTGTGTAATTCTTCAGCGTCGCATCCGTGGCTCGTCGTATCAGCAGCCAGATCGATCCCGCCAATACCAAAAGAATGCCTGTTGCTCCCGTCCAACCCGCGATCACAAATGCATCCGCCGTCATGCGGCCCGCTACTACGCCGGGAATCAGTGCGCCGAAAGCGGCTCCTGCTATCGCCAGGCCGGCGGTAACGATGGAAAGATAAAGCCCGAAATGAAAGAGAAATGAGGGCAGCCAGAGACGCGGATTGAACTCCCAGAGCCCCCTCAGGAAGACGATCTCGCGAAACATCGCCGTCCAGTCGCCGCGGTGATGGACCGCCTGTGGGCTGAGCCACCATTCACCCGACTCAAAGTAAGAGCCGCCATACCGGGCCCGATCTGGTTGTTCGTGTGGGACGGGATAGAGCTCCCAGCGCAGATGGAATGGCGTCCGCGCATATTGATAAATGCGCTTTAGACAACCAACCAAAAACAGCAACGCTCCAGCGTACATTGCGACATAGACCGCAACCGTCATTCCTCCTCCGATCCCGGCGATGGCTCACCTGCGTCTGGCTGAAAACGATAGGCTTGCCCGAGAATGGACGATGTGTTTCACGTCACAGCCCTTGAGGGGTGTTTCATGTCACAAACATGGCGATTAGAACCGGGGGGAAGTGTGTGCCAACTCACCCGACACCGATCATTTATCCAGACAGGAACGAAAGTTAGGTGTCCTATCTCACATGCATGCTCGTATAAGTTTGCGACTAAGATAAAGTAACTAACTTCGATATCTTTCAGCAAGTCACAACACATCGTCACCTGGATCGCTGATCGCCCAGAGAGGTATTGATTGGCAAATCGCATGGCGGCGCGATCCCCTCAGCACAGCCATTCCAGAGACGCTGCATGCGGCTCGCACTTACTCATGCAACCGCGATCCTGGTGATTTTAGGCTCACGATCATAAGTTATCGACTTGCTTGAGATGTGATTCGCCGCATAGAACTTATAAGCTCTTGGCCGGAGCCGTGACAGCGGTCACAGAGATGCAATTTAACTGAACGTAGAATTTGCACGGTTTAAGAAAGCGAACAAAGTTAGCTGTTCGCAGGCAAGAACCGATCCTAACTGTCCGCACGGCTAAGTCTGCTGGACATTGGATCGCCGCAGAAGTTAACTCAACGGCAATCCGCTCCACCCTTCGCCTGGCGGACTCTTTGGACCAAACAGATTCTGGAGCCGGGATCCATTTGCGGATTCCGGGGACGGGTCACCAAGCAATGTGAGTATAAGTCGCGTCGAGGAATAGCGTTATCTTTCATGCGACGCCGGCTATGTCAAGGAAAGCGAACAATCCGCGTTTCAACAATTCGGATCCTGCTGGAGGTGAGTAGTGCCGAGCTACGTCAATCCCGAAAAATGCGATGGCTGCAAAGCATTGGACCGTACTGCGTGCCAGTACATTTGTCCGAATGACCTGATGGTCCTGGACAAAGACACGCAGAAAGCATATAACCGCGATCCCGCCATGTGCTGGGAATGCTACAACTGCGTCAAGATTTGCCCAACTCAAGCTGTTCAGGTTCGCGGCTACGCGGATTTTGTTCCGTTAGGCGCCTCCGTAACGCCTTTGCGCTCCACTGACGCGATTATGTGGACCGTGAAGTTCAGAAACGGAACCCTGAAGCGCTTCAAGTTTCCCATTCGCACCACGCCCGAGGGCGCTGCAGTGCCGAACGGCGGGTTCGAGTCGAACGGAGACCTCTCCAGCAACGCGCTCTTTACGGAGCCGGCATCGCTGGGGCTGCCCGAGGTTTTCAGTCTGAACAAGACAGGAGGCGCTCATGCCTAATCCCGAAGTATTCGTTGTCGAAACTGATCTTCTGATCCTGGGCGGAGGCATGGCGGCATGCGGGGCCGCTGTTGAGGCCGCGCACTGGGCCAAGCAGAAGGGCCTCAAAGTCACGCTCGTCGACAAAGCGGCGATGGACCGCTCCGGCGCCGTGGCCATGGGCCTTTCCGCCATTAACCAGTATGTCGGCCTGAAAGACGGGGCCAACTCCGTGAAGGACTATGTGGACTATGTCCGCAATGACCTCATGGGCGTGACCCGCGAAGACCTGGTGGCCAACATCGCCCGCCACGTC
>JAJZVZ010000230.1 GCA_021846945.1 Acidobacteriota bacterium
GCCGGCTGATGGCGGGGCTCCTCGTGGGTTACTTGAATGTGCAAGGCGCCTGGATCGTGGCTATTGTTCTAGCAATGACCGGGGTCTACTTTGCTTCCGCATTGAGTATCAACGGGCTGAAAGAAGGGATCGAAGACCGGTGGCTGCGCGCTACCGCCTGGCATGAGCGCTGGCGCAACGTGCGCGAGGAACGGGCCGAGCGTGAAGACCTGCGCGAGGACGAAGCCGACGAAGCGCAGGTCAAGGCGCACCATGGCTGGCTTGGCCGCTGGTTCGGCCGCCGCCGGAAGGATGCGGACGATTTGCTCGATGAGGTTCCCGCGTTTCAGCGGGTTGGCGTTGAGCCGCCAGAGCCCGCGAATGAGATTCCGATTACAGTTTCGACGCGGAAGCCCAGTATCTGGGAGCGCGGCGCCATTCCGCCTGACCCGGCAGCGCGCGGGCCGATCCCCGTTCCGCCCGTTCAGTCGCCGTCTGTCTCGCCGCAGCCGGCGAGCACGCGCTTTGCTGAATTGCGTCCCGCGCCACAAAAGCCTGAGCCCGCGCACGCGCCACCAGCACATACGTCTGCGGGCGAGGCGGCAGGCGAAATCGCGATCCATGGCCGCGCTGATGCCGAGGTACGCACGGCCGTCGTGGCTCCGAAGAATGTGAGCGGATTCAAGCTGCCTCCCAGCACCCTTCTCAATGCAGGCGACGGCCCGCAGACGGTTCGCGAGGATGCGCTGCGCGAGGAAGCCAAAGTGCTGGTGGAGAAATGCGCCGAGTTCGATGTGCGCGGTCAGGTGGTGCAGATCAACCCTGGCCCCATGGTTACGACCTACGAGTTCAAGCCGGAGGCGGGCGTCAAATACAGCCGCGTAACCGGATTGGCCGAGGACCTGTGCCTGGCCATGCGAGCTGAGAGCATTCTGATTGAGCGCATGCCCGGCAAAAGTACGGTCGGAATTCAAGTGCCGAACCATGAGCGCGAAACCATTCATCTGCGTGACGTGCTGGAGAGCGAGACCTTTGCCAAGGCCAAGTCGCGCCTGACCCTGGCCATGGGCAAGGATATCAATGGCCGTATCGTGACGGCTGATCTGGCATCCATGCCGCATGTGCTGATTGCTGGCTCGACGGGCTCAGGCAAATCGGTCGCGATCAATGCCATGATCATGAGCCTTCTCTACCGCACTACCCCCGCCCAGGTGAGGCTCATTCTGGTTGACCCGAAGCGCGTGGAACTGGGCATGTACGAAGGCATTCCGCACCTGTTCACGCCAATCATCACCGAGCCGAAGCTGGCCGCGAACGCGCTGCGCAATGCAGTGCGCGAGATGGAGCGGCGCTTGAAACTGCTGGCCTCGCGCAGCGTCCGCAATATCGACCAGTACAACAAGCTTTTTGAGGGCTCCATGCCTTCGCTTTTCGACGACGGAGAGCAGGAAGAGCCGCTGCCTTACATGGTCATCATCATCGACGAGCTGGCTGACCTGATGATGCTGGACCGGGCGAACGTGGAGGAATCGATCACGCGCCTGGCGCAAATGGCGCGCGCCGTTGGCATCCACTTGATTCTGGCCACGCAGCGGCCCAGTGTGGACGTGATTACGGGGCTCATCAAGGCCAACGTCCCCACTCGCATCAGCTTCCGCCTCGCCACCAAGGTTGACTCGCGCACCATTGTGGACACCAATGGCGCCGAGGCTTTGCTGGGGCGCGGCGATATGCTGTTCCTTCCACCCGGAACCAGCCGGCTGATGCGCCTCCATGCCCCGTATGTCAGCGAAAAAGAGACGGCGGCGGTGGTTGACTTCTGGAAGGCGCAAGGCGCGGCCGAATACGCCGAGGGCTTCCTGGAGTCACCCAAGGACGAGCGGCAAAGCGTCGAGGGATCGAATGCCGATCCTGATGAGAACGATCCCATGTTTGACGACGCGGTGCGGCTGGTCTTCGAGTTCGGCAAAGCCTCGACGTCCCTTTTGCAGCGGCGGCTACGCATCGGTTACGGCCGCGCGGCGCACCTGATTGACCTGATGGAGCGTGATGGCCTGGTTGGCCCCGCCGATGGACCGCGTCCCCGTGAGTTGCTCAAGGCTCCCGGCTGGCTGCATGAGATCTCTGTCAGCGACGAATAGGGCGAGGTCCCAGCGCATTGGTAGTTCGGCCTAGACGACCGCGCGCCACGAATCCAGGCGGGCAAGTTCCCCATTATGTCCGCGAAACACGAAGGCAAGATCGAGGCGCGGTGTACTTGAAGTCAGAGGCACCTCCAGATCGGCGTAACGGTCCCAGTGTGTCGTCGATGGAATTGTGGCATGGCCGAGGATACGGCCTTCGATGCTGCCCTCGCGAACCTCAATCCGGCCTTTGCCGCTTCCTCCATTGGAGAAGCGGAGGATCAGTTTTGGGCGCGGGGGCAAGTTCTGGACATTCGGATAGACGAGAAGGCTTCCGTTGGCGAGGTCGCGCACCTCAAATCCGCCGCCGGGGCGTTCTTTCACCTCGCCGCCCGCCAGTTTGAAGAAATCCTCCGCCTCGACAGGGCCAGCGGCCACATCGTATTGACCTACTCCAATCCGGCTGATGCGAATAGGCGCCATCTCGCCATTGCTGCGGTAGTGGAGATAGGAAAGAATGGAGTTCCGAAAGTAAGGCGTGCTGCCTTTTTGACTGCGATCATTGCAGGCAAAATACCATTGGCCGTGCAATTGGAAGAATGATCCGTGCCGATCACGGTAGATGTTTGAGGTCTGAAAGTCCGCGGCAGTTGTCTCTGGGGTAACGATGGAACCCTTGTACGTATAGGGGCCATAAGGATTGTCGGCCATGGCATAGAAGCATCCCCATGAGAGGTAGTAGATTCCGTGGCGCTTGTGCAGGAAAGGCTTGTCGTCTGTCTTGCCTTCACCGTAGGGGCCGGCCTTGTGATCAAGCTTGATAAGCCGCGGCGCTTCCGCCAAAGAGATCATGTCGTCATTGAGACGGGCGATGTAATAGTCCCATGTGCCGAAAACAATATAATTTGAACCGTCGTCGTCCATCAGGATGCCAGGATCACGTTCTTCTACAGGGGTGAGACCTTCGGGAATCAGAGGTTTCCCAAGCGGATCCTTCCATGGACCCACTGGCGTGTCACCGACGACGACCCCTATCTGTTTTGGGCCGGCGGAGAAATAGAAGTAGTACTTGCCATTGCGCGAGGCTGCGTCGGTAGCCCAACACTCGGTGAATGGTCTGCGCAAAAATGTCTCTTCTGGTTTGAGGATACTTACCAGGCTCCAATGCACCAGATCGTCGCTGTGCCACACCCACCAGTTATCCATGCGGAATCCGCGGCTCTTCGGTGAGTAGTCGTGTGTGGCGTATAGGTAGACGCTCCCATTGAAGATCCTGACCTGTGGGTCGCAGACGCCTCTGCCCGGGAGAATGGGATTGCCTCTCACCTCTACGAGGCCGCCGCCTGCAGCAGGCTCTGCCTGGCCAGTCTGTGCCTGTGCTCCTACACAGACTGCAGCCGCTAGTGCGCTTTTCATGAAATCTCTACGGTTTTGCGCGTTCATCCTGGCATGCTCCGCTTGTTGCTGTTCAAAGACCAAGCTAATTGTTGCACCCGCTTCGGGACAAGTGATTGTCGACCCAAAAGCAGGATTCGACATCCGTGACTCTAGACTTGGTGAGGATAAATGGGCTGAGGAGCAGGGAAGCAGGCCGTGGCGTTGACGCGTTCAATATCCGCGATCGCTCTGCTATGATTGTCCGGCAGAAATTCCTGGCAAGGAGTAGGTTCTGAACGGCGAATGGAGCGTGTTCACGGCGCGCTCGCGCTTTTCTTCGTGAAGAGAAAAGTGTTCCAGTGATTTGCCGTTGCAGGCGAGGAGACAGAATGAAATCGATCATTTGCGGATGTGTTGCTCTCGGGCTGCTGTTGGGGTGCGGATATCCGCCGTTTGCGCATGGCCAGGAAGGGAAGTTTCCGCAGCAGCAATTGACTCCGGCCGAAGTACGCCAGCATGAGGCCGCGGTATTGAATGCGCTCGACCTGAGCAGGCCGGAGCTTGCGCAGGTGGCCGCGGCATGGAAGAGAAAGGATGCAGCCAAAGCCGAGAGGGATCTGGCCGCTTACTTCCGCAACCGCACCTCGGTGCACTGGGGACCAGCCACCGATTCGACAGAGCCGGTCACGCTCACTCCCCGTGAAAAGCAGGTTGCCGACGATGCTGTTGCAGGCAGGCTAGCGGGCGGGGGCAATCCCTATACGCACCTTTTCCCAAAGGGTGAGATGGATTGGCATTACAACGCCACCTATCACACGCCCGGTATGGCGCCGGACGACGAGTGGCAGTGGCAGATGAACCGGATGTCGTTCTGGGGCGACCTGGCGGACGCCTATCGCGCAACCCACGATGAGCGTTACGCGCAGGCGTTTGTGAGCGAGATGGGTTCGTGGGTCGCGCAATGTCCGGTGCCCGACCATGCGGCCAACAATCCCGATTCGGCGTGGAGGACGATCGAGGCCGGAATCCGGATGGGCGGATCATGGCCTGATGCATTTTTTGCCTTTCGGCGCTCGCGGGCGATGAGCGACGCGGATCTGATCGTCTTTGTTGATGCGTTTCTGGATCACGCCCGCTATCTGCGCAACTATCACACGCACCTCAACTGGTTCACCATGGAGATGAGCGGACTTTACGCGGCAGGCGCGCTCTTCCCCGAGTTCAAGGACGCTGCGGAATGGAGAAGCTACGCGTCAAACGCGCTGGCTGAAGAAGCTCATAAGCAGATTCTCTCCGATGGCGCACAAGCCGAGCTTTCGACCGGCTATCAGAATGTCGCTCTGGGCAACATCCTCAAGATTGCCGAGATTGCGCGGTGGACGGGCCGGACCGGTGAATTGCCCGCAGGCTACTCGGAGCCGCTCCAAAAGGGCTATGAGTGGCAGATGAACATCATGACGCCCACCTGGAACACGCCCAGACTGAACGATTCCGGCGGCGCCAATCTCCCTGCGCTTTTTTCTAGGATGGCAGTCGTCAACTTTCCCGGCAACCCTGAATTCAAATGGGTCGCCAGCGGCGGCGCAGAGGGCACACAGCCGGACTACACCTCGATCTTTCTCAACCGTTCCGGCCTTGCGGTGATGCGCTCGGGGTGGACGCATACTGATAACTATCTGCTCTTTCGCCTTGGCCCCCTTGGCATGGGGCATATGCATCAGGACAAGCTCGGCATCATCGTATATCCCTACGGCCGCGACCTGATCTTCGATAGCGGCGGCGGAAGCTATGAACACAGCAAATGGAGGCAGTGGGCGGTTTCGACCTACTCGCATAACTGCATGATCGTGGATGGATTGGCACAGAACCGGCAGACAACTTCGCCTGATCCGTGGCACGATCCCGACCTGGTGAGCCAGGGCCCGATCGACGGCCATTGGCAGAGCAACAGCGTCTTTGACTTCGCCTCGGGCATGTACGACGAAGGATACGGGCCGAAGAGCCTTCGTCCGGCCTCGCAACAGCGCGACGTGCTCTACCTCAAACCGGATATGTATGTCATTGCCGACCGGGTGCGGCCGAATGATATCTTTACCCATTCGTATCAGGATCGCTGGCAGTTGCTGACGACACACACGCACCTCGATCGGGCCACGCACGCGCTGGAAACGACGGACGCTGGAGAAGCCAATGTCGCCATCGTTCCGCTGCTGACCAGCGGACTCAAGGTCAGAGCCGTCTCGGCGCAGGAATTTCCGGAGATTCTTGGCTGGAACATCCGCGTTTATGACAATCCGCGCAGAGTGCCCGCCACAACACTGCTACATACACTGGATAGCCCGGGCCCGCGGATTCTTCTCACGCTGATCGTTCCACTTAAGCCGGGTGAGGCCAATCCTGTGGCCACGGTTACGCCCGGAGAAGATGGCCGGTCGGCCACCGTGACCTACACGGACGGCCGCAAGTTTCTCATCTCCGCGCCCGGCGATCGCGGAATCACGGTAAAAGAGACGCTGGCAGACGGCAAGCCCGGACGCACGGCCGAGGGCGGCGCGGATTAACGCGTCATTCAATTCATCCGTCGCAAGAATCAGGGGCTGCTTCGCTTTGCGGAGCGGCCCCTGCCGCCTCAAGGCCGCGCCATAGGGCGGCAAGCGCTTCGATGGATAACGCCTCTGCGCGCGCCTGTGGTGAGACGGAAGTTCGCGCCAGCGCGGACGCAATGGCGTTGGGCATGTATCCGGCCGCGCGTAGATTGTTGGCAAGCGTTTTTCGCTTCTGCGCAAAGGCCGCTCGCACGAACCGGAAGAAAGCGGATTCTTCAACGCGCAGTTCGCCAAAGCGCGGCGCAAACCGCCATCGAAAGACGGTGGAATGCACTTCTGGCGGCGGCGTGAATGCAGAAGGCGGCAAAGTGAACAACCGCTCAACCGGCCCGTACATTTGCACCGTTACTGTGAGCAGGCCGTAATCGCGCGAGCCAGGAGCGGCGGTAATGCGGTCGGCAACTTCGCGCTGCACCATCAGCACAGCTATGTCGAGCGC
>JAJZVZ010000231.1 GCA_021846945.1 Acidobacteriota bacterium
CAATCGCGGCGACGGACTGGTACACAAGGCCCTTCATCTCTATCGGATTTCTTTATCTCTTCCCGGTGATGCTGGTCAGCGGCATCTTCAAGAGATGGCAGATCCTGATGGCGGCGGTTATCTGCTGAGGGCTGCGGGAGCGTTACAGCAATCTTCGCTTCAGCAGCGGAATGCCGCGCCTTGTCTTCTCCTGGTTGGGGTTCGCCGGGACAGGCTTGTTCCTTTTTGAGCTACTTAGGAACCGGCGCATCGTACTTACCCACGTGGATGAGTTGGAAAGCCATACGCGCCAGCGCCGCGAAGCAGAAGAACAGCTTCAAATGCTTGTAGATACGAGCCCCGCTGCGATTCTTACTGTTGGATCATCAGGTGAGGTCCTCCTCGCCAATCACGCCGCCCATGAACTCTTCAACGCAGAGGACAACCAACTGCGAAACCGGGCGATAGGCAGCTTCGTTCCGGCACTTTCCACGGCGCTGCAATCCAGCCGCTCCCGTCTGTACCGGACGGCTACTCAATGCCGCGCACAACGGGCAGACGGCAGGCCATTCCTCGCAGGAATATGGTTCTCCACATACCGTGCTGCATCCGGCGGAAATCGCCTGGCGGCAATCATCGTTGATCTCTCTGAAGAATTCATCAGCCGCGAAGATTTGAGCCTCGACTACCTCCTGAAGAACGCGCGCATCCTGATGGGAGCCGTCTCGCATGAAATCAGAAATCTGGCCGGAGCTGCGCTTATTCTCCACCAGAATCTGAGCCGCGTTGAGGCGTTGAAGGGCAATGAGGATTTTGAAGCGCTCAACACGCTCATGCAGGGGCTGGAAAAGCTCTCGGCGATGGAACTCACAGCGGGAGCCGCTGAGCAGGAAAGACAGTCCATCGAGTTAGCGCCCGTCCTCGACGAGTTAAGAGTACTGATTGAGTCTGTTTGCCGGGATTGCGATATTGAATTGCAATGGGAAGCAACCGATGAATCCCGCATGGTGCGCGCCGATCACTATGGGCTGATCCAGGTCTTCCTGAACCTGGTCAAGAACAGCCGCCGCGCGCTGGAATCAGTCTCGGAAAGACGGATCCGAATCAGTACTGTGCACGGCGAACAGTCCACAACCATTCGTTTTGAAGACACCGGTCCTGGCATCTCAAATCCGCAAGTGCTCTTTCGAGCTTTTCAGGGCGATGCCGAAGCAAGCGGTCTCGGGCTCTACGTATCACGCGCGTTGATGAAAAGCTTTGGCGGCGATCTGTCCTTTGAGCCGGCGACGCATGGATGCGTCTTTGCAGTTACGTTGTTGTCGGTTTGAATGAGAGCGGCTTGCGTGATCTATTTCAATCTGTGCTCCGCGATGTTCAGTGTGGCTCAGTCCGGAAACTCTGGCGATCACAAGGCGTCTCAGCCTCCGACCGCATGATCTTGTATCTTGAGATCGAGGCCCCAGAATCATAGTGGAACCTTATATCCAGGGCCTTAGAAGCCAACATCAGCTTTCGATCTTCCTGATATAAAGCCAGAGCCCAGCCAATACCATTCCGATCGCGAGCAGTGAAACACCCAGACCAGCACGCCGCCGGTTGCGTTCCACCATGGCCTGACGGCCAACCTGCAGATCTTTGTTGGCGACTTTTAAGCCTGCCTGCACATCCTGGTCCACAAGCACCTTATTGAAGCTATGGATCGCGACCCGGGCCTTGGTCAGCGCATCCCGCGCCTGGCTCTGCGCCATCCGCGCCTCGCTCACCTCCATACCCGCTGCATCCGCCTCGGCAAGAGCCTGGTCCGCGTTTTTGATGGCCTGGTTTAGCTGAGTGAGTTCGTTGAGCATTTCCGCCCTGGCCTGATCGCAGTTATCGCCGCGACTATGACACTGCATGCAAACGCCCTCCGGACCGGTGCCCAGCTTGGCATCAGTAGGATGCGTGATGGCATGGTTACTATGGCAGACCACGCATCCGGGCAGCGAAGCCGATTCAAACGCAGCTTTGTGCGAGCTCTTGTCGTACATCTGCGCCTGAAAGACGTGGCAGGTGGCGCATACGTTCTGCACCTTGTCCACTCCCGGTGGCACGGCTCCGTGATTGCCATGACAGGTGGTGCACGTCGGCGCGCTCAGATCGCCCCGCGCGACAAGATCCTCATGGTGGACGCTGGTGTTGTACTGCGCGAGTTGGTTCGTCGGGATGCCGTATCCCTTCATATATGCGGCATCGGCGTGGCAGTGAGCGCAGGTTGTAGCCACGTTCACGGGATTGACCTTCGAACGTGGATCGCTGGGCGCTCTCAAATTATGGACGCCATGACAATCCGTGCATACCGCGACCTTGGCATCTCCGGCGGCCAGACGCTTGCCGTGAATGCTGGTGTGGTACTGGCTTAACTGGTCGGTGTGCAAGCTGGGGTCATACTGGCGCATGTATGCGGGATTGGAATGGCAGCTTCCGCACAACTGCGGAACCTGCTTGCGATCGATCTTGCCCTTCCAGCCCGCCTTTACGTTCATCGCCTGGGTGGGATCATCGCTGCTGGCATCGCCGCCGTGACAACTGACGCAGGTCAGGCCCTTTTGCGCATGGATGTCCTGGCTGAACATCTGCTGCGTCACCCCCTCCGGAGCAGGCAATGCAGAATGACAATCCACGCACGAGTTCTTGGTTTGCCCGAAGCTGAAGGCCGCAGCAAATATGAAAAGGCTCAACGCCCCCACGGAGGCGAGCACGCCAAATTGCCGGGAATTATTTCGCAAGATAGCCATAGACACTCATCGCTATCACGTAGGCCAGCGCAAAGACTGACAGCCCCGTGATCCACTGTTTGGATCGCGCCACGCGGTCGTTCTCAAAGAAGGGCAGAAGCAGCCAGAGCAAGCCGATCAGCCCAAAGGCCATGATCCCCAGAACCTCGCCATCCATGAACCAAATCTTGGATGGGATGAGTTTGAGGGTCTGAAACATAAACAGGAAGTACCACTCGGGCTTGATGCCGGCGGGAGCGGAAGCAAAGAGATCGGCCTTTACGCCGAGGTTCCACGGAAAGAGTGCGGCCAATGCCCCCAGAACGCCCAGGCCCGTATACCAGGCAATCAGTTCGCGCAGCATAAAGTTCGGAAAGAACCTGAGCTCGCGCCGCGCTTCAGGATCGGCGCTCCACTCCTTCTCCACCTTGGGCGGAACACTCATCCCCTGCCGCTGCACAAACAGCAGGTGGAATGCGATCAGCACCGTCACCAGCCCAGGCAGGACAGCCACATGAAATCCGAAGAAGCGTGTCAATGTGGCTCCGGTCACTTCTTCGCCGCCGCGGAGAAAGACCATGATCGGATGACCGATAACCGGCACCTGCCCCGCGATGTCCGTCCCAACCTTGGTGGCGAAAAAGGCCAGCGTATTCCAGGGCAGCAGATAGCCGCTGAAACCGAATCCCATCACCAGAACGAGGAGTACGACACCCGTGACCCAGGTCAATTCCCGCGGCTTGCGATATGCCTTCAGAAACAACACGCTGAACATATGCGCAAAGGCGGTAAAGATCATCAGGTTGGCTGACCATGAATGAATCGAGCGGATCAGCCAGCCGAACTGCACCTGCGTCATGATGTACTGCACACTCTCGAAGGCCTGATTCGCGCCGGGCCGGTAATAGAGCAGCAGGAGAATTCCGGTCAGCACCTGAATTATGAACAGGAAAAGTGTGATGCCGCCGAGAAAATACCAGTAAGAGAGGCGATGAAGAGGAACGGTCTTCTTGCGCAATGGAGCAATCAGTTCATCCCACTCCAGGCGCTCGTCGAGCCAGCTACGCACTTTGGCAAGGACAGTCATCTCAGCCCTCCCTGCGCCGGCTTACGAAGATCTCGTCGCCACGAACCTGGACGTCGTACGCTTCCAGCGGACGCGGCGGAGGGCCAGAGATGTTGCGGCCGTCAAGGTTATAGGTGCCGTTGTGGCAGGCGCACCAAACCTCGCGCAGATCCGGCCGGTACTGAACCGTACAGGAAAGATGCGTGCAAACGGCGGACATGGCGTGGTATTCCCCGTTGGCCGTGCGGATCAGCAGACCGGGGCGACTGCCGAAGCGGAAGATTTTGCCGCTGTTGAGCTGCAGCTCGCCCACTTTGGCCGCCACTACGGAATCGCCACCCAGATCCGCTGTTTTGGGAGGAACGAAGTATCGCAGCACGGGATAAATGAATGCGATCGCCGTGGCTAAAAAGCCGCCGCCCAGCAGAAGTTCGACAAATCCCCGGCGGGGTATGGGTGTGGACAGCGCGCAGTTTGCGCCTACTGCTCCACGGTCACTCGTTGCCATATGTATCTCTCCGATCAGTTATTCAAATCTGAACCCATCGCTTTTCAGCCCCGCTTGTTAGCAGTGGAAGTGCGGATGCCCAGCCAATCCATCTTTCTTTCCAGGAAACGCTGAACCTCCCTGCACCGCCCCCGACGGACAGTCTCACCGGGCGGCTTCCACGTAGATCGATTTCAGTTCGACAATGTGCTGCATCTCGCGCAGCCACATCGCCTGAACCTGCTGCAAGCGATTTCCAACTACGACCGCCAAATTCATGCCGATCTTGTAGCCGACTGCGGGCGAGGTCTCGCAAAAGACCCGCAGCGCCTCGCGTGGCAGTGCGATCACCTCTGTTTCCAGCGGCGCAGTGGCGGACAGAGTGAAGCGGTAAGGCGGAACCAGGGCCGACCAGCCAACGGTCTGCCCCGGCGATCTCTCCTCGACCAGAATGTCCTCTTCCCTGCCCCTGACCATCATGGGCAGCGTCAACCGGATGCGGCCGCGAACGGTGAGGTAGAGAGAATCTGCTGGGTCGCCCAGGCGGAAGAGCGAAGCCCCGCTTGAAACAGTCATGCGATTGCCCAATGCAAGCACCTGTTCTATTTCAGTGGGCGAAAGTCCCTTAAGCAGTTCATGCTCCATGATCAGAACCCCCTCAGTTCAGAAATGAAGAAGTAGTCTTGCTGTGCAACTGGGCATTGGTGGGAAACGCCACGAACGACTCAGCGGCGGCCTGCTCCAGGCGAACGTGGTTCTCAATCTGCTGCAGCAGCACCTCAATCGGCACCTGAGGCGGCGGCAACAGGGGCGACGCAACCCGGTCCGAGAAGAATCGGGCCGGCACGGCAGCCGGTTTCACCGAGGGAATCTGGGGCTGAATGGTGGCAGCGGGTGACTTCGGGTGTGTGGCGGCAGCAAACGCCAGCGCCGTTACTGCGATGCCGATCAAGCTCATGCACAATCCCATCAGGAGCATGTCCATGGCAATAAATCCTCCTTCTTGCCGCTCCGTATGAGCACGCCACATGCCAAGCGAAGACGTAGCCTAAGTCCTTTTATTTCAATCTGTGCGCACGGCACCTGCAGCTCGGACTGACAAGCTGTCATGTCGCGCCTGTCAACTTGGCAGGATTTGACGAGGGCGATTCCGTGTGACAGAATGCGGAAAATTCGGAATCCATCCTATGAGGTTACGTTTCGCCAGCATGACGGTTGGCCTCACGCTGGGTGTTACCGCAGCGGTGGTGGTGGCTTGTGCCGTGGCCGCCTACTTTTACTCCGTACACCACTTCAACAGCGTTCTCGATATGGCGCGCACCAATGCGTTGGCTGAAGGCGATCTCATTCATACCGCGCTCGAACACGCAATGCTGAACAACGACCGGCCCCTCATCGCAGAGATGATTGAGGGATTCGGCAAGCAGGCCCGTGTCGAGCAGCTCGTGTTGCTGGATCGCAACGGTGTACCGCGCTACTCAAGCGCGCCTCTCAACAAAGGTGAAAGCTTCAGGATTGATTCGGCAACCTGCCAGGCCTGCCATCATGATCCGCCGAACCGCAGAGGATCGAGCCGCGTCATCGAAACCCGGGGCGGAGCCATTCTCCGCACTGTCGTGCCGATCCGCAACCGCAAGGAGTGCTACAGGTGTCACAGCGCGAGCCAGAAGATCAATGGAGTTCTGATTCTTGATTACGACGCCGGCGAGGTTCGCGCCGGCATGACGCAGGATTTGCGGCGGATGGTCGCAGGCACAGGCGCGCTGACCTTCGTCATCGTGGGAGCCATCTTTGTGGTGATCCGCCTGTCGGTGCTGCGCCGTTTGCAGCGGCTGGAAACGACAGCGCGCCTTGTCTCGCAAGGCGACCTTAATCGGCGCGCTCCGGTGGAGGGCTCGGATACGCTTGCCTGGCTCGGGCAGGAGTTCAATATCATGGCGGACTCGCTGGCGGGCCTGGTGGGCGAAGTCAGCGCCCAGCGCGAACGCCTTGAAACCGTCATCAACAGTATCGACGATGGCATCGTCGTCCTCGATCCGGAGCGCAAGATCATCGCGGCCAATGATGCATTTCTCGCGCGCATCGGAAACTCGCGCGAACAGGTGGTAGGCAATTGCTGTTATCAGGTGGGGCAGGCCCCCTGCAATCTGCCCGACTGCCCTACCCTCGCCTATCTGCGATCGGGAGAGCACCAGGTAAGGATCTGCGAGCATCGCTCGGCCAATGGTTC
>JAJZVZ010000232.1 GCA_021846945.1 Acidobacteriota bacterium
CGATCTGCCCCCGCGGCAGAAAAATTCCCGATTTGGCAACCACTTTCTGCCTTGATCGGTCCGAAAGGGCCGGTTTACGCAATCCGGGCAGATCCCTGGATTCCCAACCGGAACGGTTTTTCTAGTTCTCGGTCACGGTTGGATACGGACTGCTCACAAACACCTTTTGCACCTGGCCGCGCAGCACCCGATAAAGCGCAAACTCCCGCTGCGTCGAGCTGCGCAGCTCGAAGAGCAGTTCGCCACGGTTGTCGGCCATCGCATCCACGGCGCCAATCAGCTTCATGCTCGGCTTCAAATCCAGATGCGCCATGTCGGTGACGCTTTTGAACAGCACAATGACCTTACCGTAGAGGTCCGGCTGCGCAATGAGCGTAACGAACTTCTCCTGCGGGCCCTGACCGCCGGTGCGGGCCGTCAGCACCAGTGTTGCGCCGGAACCGTACTCCAGCCCAAAGACCTTGAACTGCTCATCCAGCAGCGGAACGGGCGGAGGCGTCGCCGGCGGGGCTTTTGCCTTCTTCTGCGCCTTCTTCTGCGTCTTCTTCGTGCTTCCCTGTGCCGGAGCCACCTTAGTACTCGCGGCCAGGGCCGCCCGAGCAAGGCTCTCCATGTGCGTCTTGAGCGTCACCTCATCGGCCGGATTCGCCCAACTGTAGTTCCACAGATGGTCCGGCGTATTCCTCGGGTCGGAAACCGCAACCATCTGGTGCATGTCCTCCGGCAGGCCCACCAGCGTGGGAGCCACTTTCGGTCCGTAGGACGGCGCAGCGCCGCGGATCAGCCGGGGGCGATCGGGATCGGAAATATCGGGCAGCGACGACACATAAGCAACGTCATCCGACCCCTTGTCCTTCTTTTCCTTCCGCAACTTGGGCCGGCCGGAATCATCCGCCGTACCTCCACCGCTCTGTGAGTCGGAACTGGGCTGCGGTCTCTCCAGCCTCGGCCGGTCGGGATCGGGCGGCGGCGCAGCCGAGCCTGAACCAGAGCCGGAGGAACCGCCAGGATGCGCCTTGCGGTGCAGGACGGGAAGATCGCCATTCTCATCATCGTCGATCTTGATCTTCGCCAGCTCCGCAGCGGTCATCTCAGGCTTGGGCTTGGGCAAGGACTTCCACTTCCCGCGTCCCACCCATGCCCCCTGCACCTGAGCGGCACCGTCGATGTCGTAGAGGCCTACGGTTTTGCCGTCCTGCTTGAGTTGATATTCCACCTCACCGTCAAGCGCCAGCGGCTCGGGCCGAGCAAGGTACACGCTGGCATCCTGTAGCTGCTGGCCGTCAAAGACGCAAATCGGAATCAGGCGGCTGGCCTTGGGTTGGCCCTCCGCGCCCGTCCACTCGAGCACACCCACGGCCCGCATCGCCTGCGTCTTCTGTGCTGGCTGGACCAACTGGCCCGGGTACTGGGCGCACACCGGCATCGCCACCGCCAAAGCGGTCAGTGCACACAATCCCGTCCTCCACCGCACAAAAATCCCTATGCGCGATGACAGCCGGTACCCAGCTCGGGAATAATCGAATCTGATGGCCACTTTGTGCCCTCCATCTAACTCACGAGGACATTCCCCATGGAACTCAATGAGAAAGTCGCCGACTTTACGCTCGAAACCGACGAGAACCAAACGGTAAGCCTCTCAGACTACGCCGGCAAGCCCGTCGTACTCTTCTTTTACCCTAAAGCGGACACTCCTGGCTGCACCATTGAGGCTTGCGGCTTCCGCGACACATTCAAAAAGCTCCAGGCGGCCGGGGCGGTCGTGCTTGGCATCTCTCGCGACACCCCCAAAGATCAGGCCAGGTTCCGCGCCAAATACGACCTGCCGTACACGCTCCTTGCTGATGTAGACGAGAAAGTGTGCAATCGGTTTGGCGTGCTCAAAGAAAAGAACATGTACGGCAAGAAGGTGTGGGGCATTGAACGGACTACGTTCCTGATCGGCCCTGACCGGACCCTGCTGCACATCTTTCCCAAGGTCAAGCCCGAGGGCCATGCCGAGGAAGTGCTGGCCCTGATCAACGAATGGAAAAAGGCCCACAAGTAAGCCGCAAACGCGCTGAGCCAGCCCATATCCCATCCTCTTTCAGCACTTTGCCAAAAGGATGGGACTCCGCCCGCGCCGCTCTCCCGCGCACCCGTTTGCTGCCGCGCACCTTCTTTGAAGCGCCGCCCGATGTAGCCGCTCCGCGCCTGCTCGGCAAACTGCTTGTCCACCAGACGGAAGCGGGGCCGCTGGCCGGCCGCATCGTCGAGGTCGAAGCCTATCTGGGCCCGCATAATCACCCGTCTGATCCGGCCGCCCATGCGCATCGTGGCCCTACGGCGCGGAATTCCGTTCTCTTTGGCCCCGCCGGGCACGCCTATGTCTATGCGATCTACGGCCGCTACTTCTGCATAAACATTTCGTGCGAGATCGAGGGCCGGGCCGGCTGCATCCTGCTGAGAGCACTGGAGCCGGTCTCTGGCATGGAGCCAATGACCCGGAACCGCAATCTCCCGCACGGCGCGACGCCCCGCCAGCTCACCAGCGGCCCCAGCCGCCTCTGCCAGGCCTTTGGCATTACGCGGCAACTCCACAATGGTCTTGACCTGCTCGATCCCGCCTCGCGCCTGCAGGTTCTTGACGACGGTTACGAGGTCTCGGAAGTGCTGGTCACCACCCGCATCGGCATCCGCCACGCCGCCGACCGTCCGCTACGCTTTGCCCTGCCCGGCCACGATTGCGTCTCCGGACCGAAAAGCCTCATAGGCAAGCGCATCTTAATCCGGTAAAATTCCGTCCATTGAGAAGAGGTCATCCCATCCAGCGAGGAAATTCCGCTTGAAAATCACTTCCCTGTCCCCGCCCGCCACAGCGATTGCCATCTTTACCGCAGCCGTCTTTGCTCTCACCGCTACTGCCCATGCGGCGCAAGCACCGCCGCGCCCGATGCGTTCCTACCCAGCGCCGAAGAACCTGAAGGTGCTGCCCAAGAACCTTACCGGACAGCAGGTTCACCACATCATGGAGGGGTGGGCCGGATCGCTGGGCGTCCACTGCAACACCTGCCACGCGGAAGATCCCAACCACATCGGCCCCAACGGCCGCCCGCGCCTCGACTTTGCCTCTGACTCCAAGCCGGAGAAATCCACTGCCCGGCTCATGGTCAAAATGACCCGGGACATCAACGAGAATTACGTGAGCATGGTTCCGGTCAAGTCGGGTGAGCCGACGCCCAAGGTCACCTGCGGCACCTGCCATCGCGGCCACAAGGATCCCGAGCCATTTGTGATTCCGCACGAAGACCGCCGCGGTCCGGAGGGCATGCCGCCTCATTAGTCACCGGCGCACGCGCCCCTGAATCCTAATCCAATCAGGCGCGGTCACAGCTTTGCCCTGCGAGCTGTGGCCGCGCCAATCTTCGATGTGCGCAACCCGGCAACTCACGCTCCGCTCTTCTCCCTGACAAAGTCGCCGCTTTTGCCGCCCGACTTCGCTTCCAGTTGCACGTTCCGGATCACGATGCCCTTGTCGAGCGCCTTGGTCATGTCGTAGATGGTGAGCGCCGCCACGGCCACAGCGGTCAGCGCCTCCATTTCGACGCCCGTCGGCCCCACGGTGGCGGCTGCCGCAGTAATGCGCACGCCTCCCGCAACCACCTCCGCCCGCACGTCCACGTGCGTCAGCGCCAGCGGATGGCACATGGGGATCAGCTCGGCCGTCCGCTTGGCCGCTTGAATGCCCGCGAACCGCGCCACCTCCAGCGGATTTCCCTTGGGGTTGGCAGGCAGCGCCGCCAGCACTGCCTCGGAAAGTTCCACAAAAGCCGAAGCCGTAGCCGTGCGCCGCGCCGGCTGCTTTCCGCTCACATCCACCATGGTGGCCTGTCCGGATTCATCAAAATGTGAAAGTTGCGAAGACTCGGGCATGGGACTCCTCAGAAAAGCAAGATACGGACGATTTCACCTGCCTGAAAGTGACCGGCGTCCTCTGGCACAACCAGAAAGCAATTCGCGCGCGCCAGCGCGATCAGGTCGCCGCTGCCGTGCCACGGAATCGGCGTCACCTGAGGCCGCTGCCCGGGCAACGCCGCAAAGCTGCAGGAGGCGGGCAAAAAGCGGGTCAGGCCGGCCTTGGCGTGATTTCCCGCCGTCATCGGCGCCAGATGCGCCAGCGCAAAGCGCGGGCCGAACGAAATGCCGCCCCCCAGCGCCGTCAGCACTGGCGCAGCGAAGAGCAGAAACGTGACCGCCGACGAAACCGGGTTGCCGGGAAGACCGAAAAATGGGAGCGGCCGCCCGGAGCCGTTTGCGGACGAACCCGCTTTGTTCCGTTGCGGAAGTTCGCCGAAGACCAGCGGCTTGCCCGGCTGCATGCGCACCCCGGTGAAGTGGAAGCGCGCCCCGGCACGCGCCAGCGCCGGCTCAACAAGATCGAACTTGCCCGCCGACACACCCCCGCTGATCAGCAGCAGATCAGCCTCCGCGGCCTGCGCCAGCGCCTCATCGAGCGCCCGGGCGCTGTCGGCAGCCGCTGGCAACACCCACGGCTCGCCGCCCGCCGCCGCCACCATCGCCGCCAGCATCGGCGCATTCGAGTTGCGGATCTGGCCCGGGCCGGGCGTGGACTCAACCGGAACAAGCTCATCGCCAGTGGCAAGAATGGCTACCCGCGGCCGAGCACAGACTTCAAGCGCGGCATATCCGCAGCCCGCTGCGAGGGCGATCTGCGCGGCTGTGATCGTTGTTCCGGCGGCCAGCAGGCGATCGCCCGCGTGTGCCTGCGCTCCTTGAGCCACAATGTTTTCGCCCTTGGCGACGCTCCGCGGCGGCAACAGCCGCACCTGTCCCCCAGCGGCTTCGACATGCTCCAGCATTACCACGGCGTCTGCGCCGGCAGGAACCGGCGCCCCGGTCATGATCTCCCACACCGCGCCCGGCGGCAGCGGACCCGCCGGAGGATCTCCCGCGCGGCTGGCCCCGGCGACAGCGAGTGGCTCGTGTCTTGCCATCTCCTCAGCCCGGCAGGCATAGCCGTCCCGGGTAGACCGCGCAAACGGTGGCTGATCGCAGTCGGCGAAGAGCGGCTGGGCAAGCACCCTGCCCTGTGCCTGGCTCAGTTCTACACGCTCCACCGCAGGCTGTACCCAACCCTGTTGTGCTGCATAAGAAGCCATCAGCGCGGCAGCTTCGTCGTAGCTCATCACACCGGCACTCATGCAATGGATTGTAGAGGGTTGCCGCGGAGTTCCGGTACTGAGAACGCATGAAGATAGAGAGAGCGCGGCGCAGCAGAAGAACCCAGAAACACAATGAGCATCTGCCGTAGCAGATGCCCATTGCTTGTCAGGATGCAGGAAGGGAAAAGGCGGCAACTACCTCTTCTTTTTACCCGCATTGTACGAAGAGCTGATCTTCTCTCCCGCCTGCGACAGGATGCCCTTCACCTCGCCGGCATAGGGGCCGTCAGGAGACAGTTCCAGATACTTCTGATAGGCCGCCGCGCAATCAGGAGGCAGAACGATCCTCTGGGTCTTCGGATCGATGGTCGCATTCTGGACCAGCCCCTGCCCCTTGATGTAGTAAAGGATCGCGTCGTTTGGAGTCGTCTGGATGGCCTCATTGGCGGCGGCAACCTGGGCCGGCCCGTTCTTCTCCTGGAAGAAGATCACCGCCTCGTTGCGCAGATAAAGCGCTGCCCGCGTCGGATCGGCCTTGGCGGCGGCGTCAAACTCGGCATTTGCCTGCTGAACCTTTCCGGTGCGCGCATAGACCTCGCCGAGGCCGGAGTGGATCTTGCCGAGAATCTCAGGATTCGGCTTCTTGGCCGCGTTCTCGAGGTCGAGGGCCTTCTTGTATGTCGTTTCCGCCTGATCGTACTTCTTGAGGGACGATTGCGCGTAAGCCAGTTGAGTCCAGAGGATCGGCTCGTCGGGCTTGAGCGCGGTGTCCTTGGTCATCAAGGTTTCGATCTCGCTGTATTTTGCCGTCTGGATCTGAGTTGTCTTGGTGGCGATATCTGCAGGAGACGCATTGGCGCCCAGTTGCTGAACCGCCTGCGCGCGGGCGGTCCCTGCCTGATTGATGTCCTCATTGACCACCCTGAGGTCGGCATTGAGCTGATTGATGACCTTATTCGCCTTTATGGCTTCAGAGTTGGCCTTCTTCAACTCCTCAAGCTGTTTCTTCTGCTCCGGCGGCATCTTGTCAATGTATTCCTGGCGCGACATATCGATGTCCGCCAGCACATCCTGGCCCGGGACAACCTTCACGGCCTTCAAATAGTCAACCATCTTGCCCGCCGGTGTATCAGGAGCGCGATAGATCACCATGTACGTGCCGGCAGGAGCCTCACCCGCGTAATCACCGTTCGCGTTCACAGGGAAGGTGTACTTCAGAGTGTTGCCACCGTCAGTGGAAAGGCTCACGCTGCCGGCGCCCTGTGGCTCGCCGGTAGGGTTGGTCACATGGCCGTGAATCTTGCCCGTGGTCCCGGCTGGGGCCGTGGGC
>JAJZVZ010000233.1 GCA_021846945.1 Acidobacteriota bacterium
CAGGCAGAGATCCAGAGCGTGGCTCAGGATACGGTCCAGGAAGTCCCAGCCGAACTTGGAAAGCTGTTCCTCGCCCTTCTCATCCCAAAAAAGATTGGTCTTGCCCTTGGAGACCGAAACGTTGGTGTGCATGCCGCTCCCATTTACGCCCACAATCGGCTTGGGCAGGAAGCTGGCGGTGTAACCCATGTTGTTGGCGATCTGGCGGCAGAGTAGCTTGTAAAGCTGGATCTGGTCGGCTGTTGCAACGACTTCCGAATATCCAAAGTTGATCTCAAACTGGCTGGGCGCGACCTCGGGGTGATCCTTCTCGTTCTGGAAGCCCATGGCGCGCTGCACCTCGGCCGCCGTGTCGATGAATTGGCGTAGCGGATCGAGCGGCAGCACGTGGTAGTAGCCGCCGGAGTTGATGAACTCGAACTTGCGAGTTTCGTGGTACCTGCGCTCGGTATCCTTGCCCGCGAACAGGAAGCCTTCGATCTCAGTGGCCGCGTTCAGGGTATAGTTCTTTTCCTTGAACATCGTCTCGGAGTAATTCTTGAGCACCCCGCGAAGATCGCCGGCATACTGGCTGCCGTCCTTGTCGATGACGTCGCCAAAGACCAGCACCTTGCCGTTGCCGAAGATGTCGGCGGGCACCCAGTAAAAGGCGCTCCAGTCGATGCCCAGGCGCAGGTCGCTCTCTTTCTGCGCGGTAAAGCCGCGGATCGACGAGCCGTCGAAGGTCAGGTTCTCATACGAGCCAAGTAGAAACTTCTTGTCGTAATCGAGCAGGTGCAGGCGGCCTTCCAGATCAGAGAAGAGCACTGAAACTGCCTTGATTCTCTTTTCGTCCGTAAGGTATTTCAGGCGCTTTTCACGAATTTCATCAGCAGAGACGCGGTTGCCGCGGTCGCTCTTGGCTTGCAGGTTAAGCTCTTCCAACTCCTCGTAGGAAAGGGTAAGGAAATTACGATACTCGGTAGACATGGATCTCCTTTTTTAGCGTGGAAGCAAGTGTCTGGTATCCGTTGCGATGTTAGGGCGTAGCGCATAAGGAACCCGTGAAGATTCAAAAATATGCGGCTGGCAAAGTGTCGGGTCAACGGTGGCGCGCGAGCAGCACCATAAGCAGAAGGATCACGACCGGAGTAAGAGCTAACGCCGTGTAATAGAGTATCTTACGAGGGAGGTGACTCCTGCGCTTTTGCCAGTTCCGCAACTCTGCCCGGTCCTCTACGCCGACCTTGTCCAGATGTTCGAGATCCAGGAGAAAATCATGCGCCGTACGATAGCGCTTTCTGGGATCCCGCTCGAGCGCGCGGTAGAGGACCTCCTGCAGTTGGGGCGTGATGGTGGGATCGGCTACACGAGGCGGAATGGGGTGGTTCAGGAGGCGGTCGTTCATCACGGCCATCGGCGAGGAACCGGAGAAGGGAAGCTTGCCTGAAAGCATCTCATACAGCATGACGCCCATGGCGTAGATGTCGGAGCGGCCATCGCCGCGCTTTCCCTGCACCTGCTCGGGCGAAATATAGTCTGGCGTGCCCAGGGTGGCCGTGAAGTTGGCGTAGGTCAGGCGGCGGGCGCCGGTGTCGCCAGCGATCCCGAAATCGATCAGCTTAATGTTGTCGTCGGCATCCACCATGATGTTTTCCGGCTTCAGGTCGCGGTGCACGACGCCGTTGGCGTGGATGTATTCGAGAGCGTTCAGAATCTGGATGGCCATGCGGATGGCCCGCTCATGAGAAATCCTTCCCTGACTCAGTATCTCGCGCAGGAGGCGGCCATCACACCACTCCATCACCATGTAGACCCGGGAGCGCTTGCCGCCGCCGAAGACGCGCATCACATTGGGATGGTTGAGCTTTTCGCCGATGCTGGCCTCGCGCTGGAAGCGGTCGAAGAGGATGGGATCTGCCTCCAGATCGGGATGGGGGAGCTTGAGCGCAACAATGCTGTTATCACGGGTATCGACGGCGCGGAAGATCGAGGCCATGCCGCTGCGGGCGATGGGCGCCTCTATGCGGTAAGAGTCGATCTGTGAACCTGCTTCCAGGCTGTCAAGAAAACCCATAAGTTGGCATGCTCCGCGAAGATAACTGTTTCTACTGTAGCGGGAAACGGCGCGAGAATCGCAAAGTTTCCCTAAAGGACGCTGAATTCTCCTTGGAGGTGGGTCAGGAGGGCAAGCGGTAAGGCCGCCCGCGATACATGCCCACCTGCTCAACGGAGCGTATGCGGATCACCTGCGCCGTAGTGTTATCGCCGCCGTCGATGTCAACAGCATGCGCCACCAGATCGTTGGCCAACTCGTCCGCTTTCTTGTTTTGGGAAATGATGGCGGCAATGTCCGCCTCGCTCATTGAGTTATGCAGCCCGTCTGTGCAGAGGACCAGCGTATCGCCGGTTTGCAGGGTGAGCGCCGTGGTCTCCGCGGAGATAAACAGCTCCGGACCCAACGAACGCAGCAGCACATGCCGCGACTCCGACAGGGCCACTTCACCGGCGGAGATCAGCCCGATCCGCATCTGCTCGTTGACCAGCGTATGATCCTGGGTAATCTGCTTGCCGCAGCCGTTGCGCACCAGATAGCAGCGGGAGTCGCCCACATGAGAGACGATGGCCTGGTCATAACGCAGAGCACAGGCCACGATCGTCGTAGCCATCCTTTTCCCGCGGTACTCAGCGTTCAGGGTGAGGTCGTGCACAGCCGCGTTGGCATGCTGGATGAGACGGGGCAGCAGGCTGATCAACATGGTTCCCGCCTGAGCCTCGGCAAACTCTTCGACGATGACCGAGATCGCCGTAGTCGAGGCCACCTCACCTAAGTCCAGCCCGCCGACGCCATCGGCCACCGCGAAGAGATAGCCGTGCGAGCGCGCCTGATGGCGAGACGCGGGAATGAACGATCCCATCGCGTCCTCATTATTCGATCGAACCTTGCCGGAATCGCTTGCCTGACCGAATTGAACGTCCAACATAGGCTTCGCCGCCTGGAGCATCTTCCGCGCTTGCGCGCAAGATGCTTTTAAGTAATTGTGAAATATCCATCTCTAAAAAGCGCCTGGGTGGCTCTCTGCTTCTCGTCTCGCTGAAGAGTTGAGAAGAGACACCACCCAGGGATTATCAGGTTGACTGGCGTGGCAAAGCATTTACTTGGCTTCAAGTTTGGATTCGAGCAGGATTGCCCTACCTCTTACCCTTGACGAACGCAGGAAGTAAAGGGCCCCATAGATGCCCCAGACTGCCGAGATTGCAAGTGCAAGTAAAGGCTCTCTCGTGGTTCCGAGACCGAAGAGCGGAGCAATGACATAAAAGGCCATGCAGACCACGTTGGCTACAAGTCCGAAGCCGGGAATCAGCAGGTGACGGACAAAACTGAAATCGGGACGCTTATTGAAGGCCACGATGCACAGGAAGCAGCTAAGTGCATAAAGGATAAAGGTTCCAAAGTTAGAGGTGAGTGTGATGGTCAAAAGTGAGTTAGGCATGGCCGCCATGGCTGCGTGGCTGGTGTAGCCGAAGCTGGAAAGGATGCCATGCGGCAGCGCGGCGATGGCCGCATCCGACGGAGCGCCGGCGTCGCCGAAAGCCAGTGAAACAGCCACGCAGCCCACCACCGCGGAGATGCTGGCCAGCGTCCAGATGGCGCGCCTTGGGGTGAGAGACGCGGCGTGCAACATACCGAAGTGCTCCGGAACCTCGGCATCTTTACCCATTGCATAAGTGACGCGGGCGCCAGTGTTCATGCATGAAAGCGTGGTGCCGATCAACGCCAGGAAGACGGTGAAGGCCTCGCCCAGCATGAAGTACTTGCCGTGTCCCTGGCCCAGCAGCGCATCGCCGACCATGATCATCATGTCGCCAATGGGAGCTGCTGAACTGGCCGCGTTCTGCATGGTATATCCCGAATTGAGAAAGTAGTTTGCTGCAAAGTATTCAAACAGATAACAGAGCACCCCCTGGATAAGCAGCGAAGCAATGACGGCGATGGGAATGTGCTTGGTGGGGTTCTTGGCCTCACCTCCCATTGCGGTAACCGATTCGAAGCCGACCAGGATCAGGATGGCGACCGTTGCCTGGATAAACATCCAGTTGAAGTTGTGTACCGAGATGACCGAAAGGGCTGTGGGGTGCGTCAGAAAATTGCCGCTCGCGTCCTTCTCGGGATAGCTGATGTGGAAGGGGACCGGCTTTCCGGACTTATCCAGTAAAGGCAGCGGTGTTCCGCTTGCATCGCGCAGGGTCGAGCCGTCCTTCGGATTGCTGGCGAACTGATACGTATAGGTCGAGAGCGACTGGGCATCGTATTGGAAGGCGGGTGCGCCCGACGGATGGTTCGCGCGGTAGCCAATGGCCAGTACGCTGAACAGGACCAGCGCCGAGATCTGTACGACGTTAATGGCCAGATTGACGGCCGTTGATGCGCCTGCGCCTTTCTGCGCAATCCAGGCCACGAAGAACGAAAAGACAACGGCCACCAGGCCCATGAAGACCGGGCCGGGATTGGATCCGCTCAGGAAATTGGGAAAGAGAAAGCCGACCACGTAGCCGACGAAGATGCCGGTGGTAGCCACCATCACGCCGGGATAGACCCAGTAGTACAGATGCGAGCCCCAGCCCACGATGAACTTTGCAATTCGCGCGTACTTGAATGCCTTGTCCTTCGAGAGCATGGCCTGTTCGGCGTAGTAATAGCTCGATCCGGTACCGGGATAGAGCTTGGAGATTTCGGCATAGGCAACCGCCGTTGCCAGGCACAACAGAAGCGCGGCAAAGATGCCCAGCCACATGGCTGGCGCCGTTGTGCCGGTAGTGGCCTGGATGTAGAAGGTGAGCCACAGGAAGGCGCCGGGAGCGATGAGTGCCATTGCGTTGCTGGTCAGCCCCGTAAGGCCCAGAGTGGCCTGCATTTGAGGTGCTTTCTGTTCTGCCATGAGCATTCTCCTTTTGAGTCGAGGTAGTTTCCGGCTATTTCCGGCCTTGTGCTGCCGGGGAATGATCGAGCATCACCTTTGCCTGGACTTCCATCCTGACCGGTGCGGTTAGGTTGAATGTAGGATCGACTCGATAAAGATGAAATGAGGAAACGAAAAATGATTGGCTCAAATTCTCCAATCAGGTCGGCTTTGCTTCGTCGAAGAAAGGCGCGCGCATATTTTCCGGGAGAGACAGAATGAAAGCGCGGCTTGATCAAGCCAACTGATAAATCCTCTTACTTAGAGATCGCACGGAACAGCGATGAACACTTTGAGATGGACGAGGGCCGCAAGGGAAATATGTCACTCCGGCGCACCTCAAAGATTTCTTCGAATCGTGCCAGCGGCCCATTCGCATGAGCCGAAGAAAGAAGGAAGACTTCTTTACTGGGTCGGCCTGTCGAATGTATTTGCGGTTGCGAATTTGAGTTAGTCGCGCAAGCGATCCATAAAGATTCGATAAAGATCAGGGAGCCTGTGCTCAGAATTTAACGTCTCGCTTCTGAGGATGCGAGATCCGTGCCGAGAGATCTCAATTGCTTTTCATATTTCCGCAGTCTTCTTCTCCATTTCGGAAATCCTCTCTCTCTCTTGATGTGTTCTTTATGTCTTTCGTGACATAACTGACATAAGGAATGGTGACCGGTTAACTTCAGGGGCCGCGCAGCCGTTTGCATTTGGGGCTGTTCACCGTTGCTGTCACTCGCGCATGTGCGTGCAGCGAATGTTTGAGCTGTGCGCTGACACAGATACGAACCATCGCTTGCGAAGCAATATCATCAATTATTCAACAATCAATGGAGGACCAGATGAAGCGATTCTTCGGGAAGAGAGCAGTTATTCTCTCAATGATCCTGACGGCTGCAGGACAGTGTTTGGCTGCTCTGCCTCAGGAAATGCTGGCGCTCGCTTTTGTGCCGCTGGCGTTAACGGGGGCGATTGTTTGTGAGGCCCAATCAAGCTCGGGCCAAACAGGCGCTTCAACGGCAACGAACTCTACGAGTCAGGCCGCTTCGTCGGCGCCGGCGCAACCTGCCGCGCAAGCTCCGCCGGCGCAAAGCGCAAGCAGTCCCGCGCCTCTTCCCACGCCATCCATGTCGGGGCCTCTGCAGAGCGCTCCTCCGCATGAGATTCAGGGCGGCAAAATAGCGGTCAATGGAATTTTGAGCGGCATGGGATGGACGGAAGGGAATCATGTTGCGGGTGACAATGCAACACATTACGACGTTACCAATGCTCAAGTGTTTGTACAAAAAGTGAACGGATGGTGGCAATTCTATTTGCAGGGCGGAGCGTATAACCTTCCGGCTATCGGCGTGCCTTTTCTCTCGACCGCTGATACTGTTAAGGATTTTTATGGGCCTTTTCCACAAGGTTATCTGAAGCTGGTGAAGGGTAATTTCAATGCGGAGATAGGCGCGCTGCCAACGCTGATCGGTGCGGAGTATACGTTCAGCTTTGAGAATATGAATATTGAACGCGGGCTTCTCTGGAATCAGGAAAACGCAGTCAATAAGGGTATA